>JAFVRI010000030.1 GCA_017504335.1 Clostridia bacterium | reverse complement strand
TCATCCCATTATATCACACCCCCACCGAGAAATCAAGACCATTGTCATTTTTGCTCATGAAAAGAAAGGATTTCCCACTCTGCGCAAAAACACCGCCAAGGAAAAGAAATCCTTCCTTGACGGTGTTGATGTTCCATCATTTTATTTTTATAAAAGCATAGCTGCGGGGCTTTGAGAAGGTGGCGACAGCAAAGCCGTCCTTGACGGTGACCGTCACGTCCGCATTGCTCGCAAGCGTCTCCGCCTTTCCCGCTCGGATGGGAAGCTTGAAGCTGCCGCAATTCTCGTCCGTCACCTCGCGGAACAGAAGCAGATATCGGTCCTCGCCCGAGGATACATAGAAGCCCGTAAAGCTTCTGCCCGACGGTCTCTCGCCGATGGGCATGATGTCCGCCTTTGCGAGAGCCTCGCGATGCTCCTTCCATACCGAAAGCAAAGGCGCCAATTCCCTTCTTCTTTTTTCCCCAAGGAATTGCAGCTCCATCCAGAAAAGAGGATTGGAAAGCATCACCGCCGCGAAGAGATAATCCATATCATAAAGATCGGGAGCGAAGGGATCACGCTCACCGTATGCCGTACGGAACAGATCGGGGTTGACCATCTCAAACTGGAATCGGTTGGAGGGGATGTAACGAGAAATGTTCCAAAGATTTCGCAAAACTCTGTGGGGATAGTAGGCATAAATTCCTCTGGTGAATCGGTTTTCCACAAAAATCGTGCCGTACTCTCTGCCGCAAAGATAATTCAGCCGCTCATAGCGGGTCACGTCCATCTGAACCGATACGTCATCGCCAAGGGAGTAGATCGAATCGAGAAGCGAAAGCATCTTGTCGGTTGCCTCACGGCTTGCCGCCTGATACATGTCCAGCTTGAAGAAGCGTGCGCCTTCCTTTTCGTAAGCGTTCCGCAGAACCTCCTTATCCCGTTCAAGCTTGGCAAAGCAATCATGACTGGAGGGAGCGAACCAAAGCCCAAGACGGATTCCCTTGGATGCCGCAAGCTCGGTCAGCGGCTTGATGCCGTTCGGGAATCGGTCGGTGTTCATATCCCAGTAGTTGTCATAGAAGATCTGGTTACCCCGCTCATCCCTTTGACGGGGATAGATGGTATTTCCCGCCTGCCATCCGTCATCGATCTGCATCACGTCCACACCGATCTCGCTTGCCGCTTGGATCTCGCCCCGAATAAACTCCTCGCAGATACGCTCCCGTCCGTTTCGGTCGCCCCAAGTATTGGACATGGCAAGAAGTGTCTTGCAACAGTTTGCATGGCGCAAATAGGAACGGCAAAGGCTCTCGCATTCGCCTCTCTTGCAGAATCCCAGCACAATGGGATATCCCCCATTCTCCAGACTTACTCTGACAGCACCCGCGGGATCGGATTCATGATCAATGGGCGCGCTCAGCACACCTCTGATCCAGTCGGGGGTTTCCGAAATGATCAGGATCGCTCGCTCGGTTTCGGGATCCTCCAGGAAAAAGATCTCGCCCTCTACCGATTGAAACAGTCCTCTTTTGAAAAAGCTGTATTCATTTTCCTCCACCATCGCGTCGCGGTTGTCGCTGAAGGCATGAAGCTTGACGCTCCTCAAGATCCAATGCTCCCCTTCCAACACAAGCAGCGGATCTTCCGCGCCTTCGACGATGCGGACCACGGGAAGATCCTCCCACATCTGATAGCGGCCGAGGGTTCCGTCAGCTTTGGTTGCCGATATTTCAAGGTAGGGCAGTGATCGGCTCTTGGGCGCGATCCTTTCCGATTTCGCCTCTTGGATTCCCAAAAAGCTCTTTGAAAAAAGGTCGTTGCCAAGGGTCAGTACCCCCTCGGAAAGCGTAAAATGGCAATTTTGACTCATTTCATGGTTCTTCCTTTCTGGTTTTTGCAGGATTCACTTGCTGCTATTATAGCACAACCGCTCTTTCTTTGCAATCAATCACAGCGACAACATTTAAGTATTATGTCGGATCAGGAAATGCCGAGGTAAAAAACCTCCCTGCCGAAAGACACAGCTCTGCGTATCGTTTTTTAACCGAGCAGGGAAAATTTTGCGCATTCTGCTCTTCTTTTTCAAAATCATTGTAATTTTAATGCTCCCATGCTATAATGAAGAAAACAAAAATCATAAGGAGACATCGCCATGGATGATATTCAAATCAGAGGAAATCTCAGAAGATTCAAAGAAGCCATTCAAAATAAAAACGTAAAGATCGGCTTTGCGGGCGGTTCTATTACCACGGCAAGAACGCCGAGCAACTGGCCGACCTACATCAGAGGTTGGTTTGTAGATCGTTTCCGCGACGTACGCCTGAGTGTGTTCAATGCCGCCATTGGCGCGACGGGAAGCCTTTGCGCCCTTTCGCTGGCGGAGAAGGAATGGATCCGCACCGACTGCGATCTGGTATTTGTGGAATATGCAGCGAACGATCACGGAGCGGACCGTGAGGAACGGATGAGAACGAGAGAAGGGCTGATCCGAAAGCTGCTCGCCGCCAACATTGACGTTGTCCTCGTCTATACCTTCCATCAGCCCATGTTCAAGCAAGCGGACTCGGGAGAGCTTCCCGATTCCATCGCCGATTTTGAAATGCTTGCCGAGCATTATCATATCAGCTCGGTATATATGGCGAATGCCGCATACGACCGAGTAAAGAGAGGTATGATCCCTTGGAAAATGTGGCTTCCCGACGGAACCCATCCCCAGAATCTCGGAAGCTATTTCTATGCCGAGAAGGTGATTGAATATCTGGAAACCGAGCTGGCAAGAACCGATTCCTCGGAGCTTCCCAAGGGAGAACATATGCCCGCGCCTCTGAATCCCATGCACTGGCAGAACACCGAGGAAATCCCCTTTGATCGGGTCAGAACCGAGGGCGCCTGGTCTGTGGAGCGAGAGGTATTCATTCCCTGGTTCGACGAAACTCTTTACACCTGCGGACTGCACGATTCCCTCTCCTTTGAATTTGAAGGAAGAGGTCTTTTGATCGTGTTCAACTACGGCAAGTCTACGGGAAAGATCCACTACGCCATGGATGACGGAGAGTGGCAGGAATACAGCTTTGAGCGAAGCTGGTGGGTTCCCGAAGAAAATTTCACCAATGCGGTCAAGTTTGCCGACGATCTGGAAATGGGAAAGCACACCTTCAAGCTGAGCGTCACCTACGGAGATGCGGAGGGCTACACTTCTTCCGATTGCAAGATCCTGAAGATCTTTTCGGTCAAATAATTTTGGGAGATAAACAGTGATGAAAGGAAACCTCAAAGGTTACGATTTTTCCATTATGCCGCTGGATACGCGGTACGTGAATGAGATCTGCAACGATATCAAGGAGCAATACGAAAAAGGCATTGCCGATCTGGCACTGTTCTGTATGACACTGGTACCGGAGAACAATCCTCCGAAAAACAAGGTGGAGGGTCTTTGCAAAAAATATGAGATCTTCCGCAAAAGGCTTGCCGAAATGGGCTTGGAGTGCGGTGTGCTGGTTCAGTCCTCCATCGGACACGGATACCCGATCAACGAAAACTTCCCCTTCCGTCGGTACGTGGGAAGACTCGACGGTGAGGAAAAAAACAAATACTGCCCCTACGACGAGGGCTTTCGTGCGCATTTCAAGTGGGTCATGCGCACCATTGCGGAGCATCATCCCAAGGCGATCATGGTGGACGATGACTTCCGATTGCTCTTCTTCTACGGAAAGGGCTGTGCCTGTGAGCTGCACATGAATCGATTCAACGAGCTGGCAGGAACAAATCTGACCCGTGAAGAGCTGAACGAGCATCTTCGACAACACGGAGAAACCTCGGAATATGCAAACATTTATCTTGAAACGCAAAAAGAGGCTCTGGTAGGAGCGGCAAACGCTATGCGTATGGGAATCGACAGCGTGGATCCTTCCATTCAAGGTATGTACTGTACCACGGGCAAGGCATGCGAATTTGCCCCCGAGATCGCTCGCGCATTGGCGGGAGAGGGAAACCCCACGATCGTACGGACCTTCAACGGTGTTTACTGCCCCGCGGGCACCAAGAAATTCACCCATTCTCTCTATAACACCGCATCGGAGGTTGCCATTCTGAAGGATCAGGTGGACGTTCTGCTGGCAGAAAGCGATACCTGTCCGCAGAACCGCTATGCCATGAGCGCACAGCACATGCACTCCTTCCTTGTGGGCGCCATCTTAGAAGGAGCGGTCGGCTCAAAAAAATGGATCACAAGACTGATGAACTACGAGCCTGAATCGGGCAAGGCTTATCGCACGTGCTTGGAAAAGCACAAGGGATTTTATACCGCGCTCAAGCAGCTCGTGCCGAACGTAACCCCCTTCGGATGCCGTATTCCCGTGTTTGACAAGCCCTCCTTTTCCCTTGATTCGGATCGCTGGGATCCCTCCTATGACGGCTGGTCGGCATGCTTTTTGGAGCGGGTCGGCATCCCTATGTATTTTTCCGCGAAAAACGACGGTGTAACCTTTTTGGAAGGAAGCGTGGACCAAAAATACACGGACGAGCAAATCCGAGCGCTGTTTTGCGGAAACGTGATTTTGGCATCCGATACCGCGCGCGATCTCAATAACCGCGGATTTTTAAGTCTGACGGGGGTAGAGGTTTGCGAATGGAAGGGTGACGGCATCACGGGAGAGGTAATTCTCTTTGACCAAAATATTTGCCAAGCTCAAAAAAACTCCATGGAGCTGAAGCCGATCAACGATCAGGTCCTTGTGGAATCCTACGCCTTCCAGAGCAGTGACCAAAACCTGACGAAGGACTATCTCTTCCCTGCCTCTACCCTTTACAAAAATCCTTTGGGCGGAACCACCGTCGTATTCTCGGGTACTCCCGTCTGCGAATTTTATTATACCGAAGGCTTTTCCTTCTTAAATGAAACCCGCAAAAAGCAAATGGTAAGAATCCTTGAGGACATGAATCAGCTGCCCCTGTATTACCCCGGCGATGCCGAGCTTTATCTCCGCGCGGGAACGCTGCCCGATGGTAAGTATTTCGTAACCGTCTTTAACCTCGGCTTTGATCCCCTGGACGAATTGCCGCTGAACACGAAGGAATCGATCGCCTCGGTAAAGCTTCTCGGCGCAAACGGCGAATGGAAACTCTGTGATTTCAAACAGAAAGCAGACGAGATCGTCATCGATACCCCCGTTTATACGTTGGAGCCCGTCGTCCTTCTTTTGGATGCGGCGCAGTCATGAGCGTCAACATCATAAAACACCGTTCCATCAAGGTATAACCTTGATGGAACGGTGTTTCTTTTTCTTTTTCACTCGGGCTTCTTTTCCAGCTTCAGCGGGAAATCGGCAAGATGCTCCATCTTAAAGCCGTTTTTCTTGTATTCCTCATAATCGAATGCCTCCAGCTCGTCGATGGCGAGCTTGTGGAATTCATAGAAATTCTTCCACCACTCGTAGCCGCTGCCAAGCTCGGCACCGAGATAGGCGTCCGCAATGTCACAGCCCATGGCGGGAGCGACGTAAAACGCGCCCATGGCAAGCACGTTGACTCCGTTTCCCGTAATGGCACGAAGGGCTGCCGGAACGCTCTCCACCACGCCCGCGTGAACGTGGGGGCACTTGGATGCCGCAATGTGAATGCCCATTCCCGTACCGCAGAACAGAAGCGCCCGCTCGAAATTCCCTTCGGAGATCTGAGCGCCTACACGCAGACCGACACGGTGGAACATATTTTCGGTATCGTCGGGATCACTGTCGGCAGTTACACCCAGATCGGTGATCTTCCAACCCTTTTCTTTCAGGTGAGCCACCACTGCTTCCTTCAGAGGATAGCCCGCAAAATCGGCTCCCACAACCAGATATTTGTCCTTTACCGTTTTCATACTTCTTTCTCCTTTATTAAATTTGACGCGGCACACAGCCAAGCCTCGGACAGTTTTTCCTGTCCCACAAGAGATAGGTGGATGCCGTCTTTTTCTATCATTTCATCCCTCGTTTGCCACCAATGCGACTGCATGGAAATCCCATACCTGTTGGCAAGCTCCGCCAATCGGCGGTTGTATTCGGCTATTTCTTGGTTGGTCTGGCTCTTGCCCTCCCCCGAAAAGCTCCTCAGGAACCGTTCTTCCTGAACCGAGGTGATGGCGAGCAGCAAAACAGGGGTGCCGCTTTCCCTTGCCCATTCGAGCAGCTTCTCCATGTTGGCAATATATTCATCGGGGCAAACCTGATTTCTTCCCTTCTTTGTCAGCGTAACCGAATCGTTGGCACCCAGCATCAGGGAGATCATATCGTAGCGAGCCTCATCCAGCCTCCTCCTTGCGAGAGGCAACAGCGTAGCGGTCGTCGCTCCCGAGACCGAGCCGTCGGTGGCAAGAAGCGCGGCTGCCCGGCTGACCGACGTGCGGTATCCCAGATTGTCCGATGTGAGGGAATCTCCCAAAAACAGGACCCGTTTCCCCCGAAGAAGCCGAATTTCCTCGGAATATCTATCTCTCAGACGGTCCACCCGTTCCCGTTGGATCTGTTCAAATTCGTCCAGGTATCCCCGCGCCTCCTCCTCGGATGCGTGATGCGGCAGATTGAATCGAATCAAAAACCGTTCGGACACGATTCAATCCTCCGTCAGCATGGTTTTCACCAGCTCGTAGGCAAAGAGCATATTCATCTCTCTAGTCGGATGATTGATCTTGTTGGCAAGAAGCTCGGTCACGTCCACTCCGTTTTTGTGCATCCGCTTCCAAAGCCCGTAGCAGTCACAGAGCGGCACGTTCATGTCACGGCAGAGTGCTCTTGCTCCATCGATGTGAGCATCAAATGCTCCCCCGTTTTGAAGATCCGCGCAACGGCTCGCCACCTTGATGAAATCGGGATCAGTCAGATGAGGGCTGATCCCCGTGTTCATCATGTTGGGGGTCATGAAAATGATCTCACTTCCCGCCTCTCGCAGCTTCTCAAAAATACCGCGAAGCGCACCGACGTATGTTGCGACGCTTTCCGCCTTTGATCCGCAATCGTTGAGACCGTAGCAAACCACCGTCAGATCGGGCTCATGGCGCAGCACGTCACGGTCCAGACGGGCAAGTCCCAAGGGAGCGCGGTCTCCGCTGATTCCCGCATGGATCAGATTCACGGTCACGTTGGGAAACAGAACACTGAGCATATCCAAAACATATCGCTCATAAGAATGTCGCTTATCAAACACGGTCTCCATCTGTCCGTTTTCCTTTTTATAGATCTCAAAGCATCCCTGCGTGACGCTGTCTCCGAGAAACGCAACCGTCACACCCTCGTTATGAAAGTGATCCTCTGCCTTTCTCGCTATTTTTTCCATGATTTTCATGATCAGGCATCCTCCCTTCTCGGATTCCTTTTTTAGTATAAAATAAATCCCCATGGATGTAAATGCCAAAATTTAGTTTTTTCATATCCAAATGTGATTTATTTTTGATATGTATTGACAAATATCCGAGAAAGGAGTAAACTAAAATCGCTATGATCGTTCAGAATTTATTTCAATCCAACGAATCCTATACCCATGAAAATTGGGTCTACCGAAATGTTTCGGTGGCTCTGTCCAGACTGTACTACATCATTGACGGGGAAGCCTATTGCGAGGAGAACGGCAAAAAGACCAGATTGAAAAAAGGATATCTCTATCTGACACCCGTCCATGTTCCCTGTACGTTTTATGACAACCCAAAGGACAGGCTCCTGCATACCTATGCCCATATTACCACCGTTCCCGCCGTGACAAGGCTTATGGAAATTCCCGTCAAGGAAGGAACGCTGCTTGCCGACGCGGTGGCGCTTTGGCGCAAGCATGTTCATGTTCAAGAGCCCGAGCGACTCATCCCCATTCTTCAGCTCGTCCTTTCCGCCTTGGAGGAAAAGGATATGCCCTCCGATACGGTGGCGGGACGCGCGAAGCGGTATATTGACTCCCTGGAGAATTTCTCATTTCGTATGGATGAGCTTTGCCGCGCCATCGGATACAGTCGGGAGCACGTAAGCCGAAGCTTTGCGGCGGAATACGGAGAAAGCCCCAAGCAATACTTTGACCGACGCAGAATCAACACAGGCATTGCTCAGCTTTCGAACGGAATCAAGGTGGGAGAAATTGCCGAGCATCTCGGCTATGCCAACCCCTATTCCTTCAGCAAGGCATTCAAGCGGCATTGCGGTCTCTCCCCCGAGCATTACCGAAAAGCCTTTCCGATCAAATGATGCGGAGCTACACGTGACATACATCCGAAAACATGTCCTTGACAAGGGGAGAAAATGGTATTATACTGACCTTACATCAGAATTTTGGAGGAACCGACATGAATATGGATCTATTTTCGCTGAAGGGTAAGGTTGCCCTGATCACGGGAGGCGCGGGACTGTACGGCAGACAGCTTGTGCGTGCCCTTGCCATGGCGGGTGCCCGTGTGATCATGGCATCCCGTGGCGTTGAAAAAAATGATTCGGTTGCCGCGAAGCTTCGTGCCGAGGGCTACGATGTCGTCGCGAAATTTCTCGATCTCGGTGAGGAGGAAAGCATCCTTGCCCTGAGAGACGAGATTTATCGCGAATACGGACGAGTGGATGTCTTAGTCAACAATTCGGTTGCCCGCACCATGAAGGGATACCACGACACAAAGGAAGCATGGGAAGCCAGCATGAGGGTCAATGCCACAGGTCTTTTTCTGATCACCAGAGCCTTTGGCGATAAAATGTGCGAGGCGGGCTCGGGCTCGATCATCAACATCGGCTCCTATATGGGCATCCTCGGCCCCGACTACACGCTCTATGAGGGACTCGACATGAACGTGGACGGTGTCATTCCCGATTACTTCTACAACAAGGGTGGCATGACCAATTATACCAGATACATTGCGTCCAATTACGGCAAGCATAACGTGCGCTGCAACGTCATTGAGCTTGGCGGTCTCGACAGCGAGTGGAATGAGGAATTCCGCAGAAGATACAGCGCCCGCACCATGCTGGGCAGACCCGCCAATGATACCGATATCATGGGAACGATCATTTTCCTGGCGTCGGACGCGTCCGCCTACATTACGGGAGCAGTGATTCCCGTGGATGGCGGATACAGCGCAAAGTAAGACGGAGGAATATCATCATGAAACGCACCGAAAAACAGGGGTTGTCTATCTCCGCAATGACACTGGGTACCGTTCAGCTGGGACTCAACTACGGCATCAACAACAAAAACGGCATGCCCACCGAGACCGAAAGCTTTCGGATTCTGGATACCGCCTATGAGCATGGGGTGACCATGCTGGACACCTCCAACGATTACGGAGAAAGCGAAGCCGTCATCGGCAAATATCTGCGTGCCAATCCCGAGAAGCGCATGGCGATCTGCACCAAGTTCCGCATCGACAAGGAGAGTGGCAAGGACGTGTACGGCTCCCTGCGAGCCTTTGCCACAGCATCCATGAAAAAGCTGGGCGTGGATCATCTTCCCATCTTTATGAGTCACATTGAGGACGATTACTTCAACTACGGCAAGGAGCTTGCCGTAGCTTTGGATGAGCTGAAAAAGGAAGGACTGATCCACTCTGCGGGTATGTCGGTTTCCAAAAAGGATCGGCTGGAGGAGATCGTGGATTCGGGAATCTTCGATGCCATCCAGCTCCCCTTGAACATTTGGGACAACGAGGTTATTCGCAACGGAACGGTAAAGAGCATGGCGGATGCGGGCATTGCCGTATTCGTGAGAAGCGTCTATCTGCAGGGCATGTTTTTCCGATCGGAGGAGGAGGTACGGAACACGAAATTCGCCTCCGCCGCCCCCTTGATCCAAGCGCTGCATGCCATCGCCGAGGACGAGGGGATCACCGTCCCCGAGCTGGCGCTGTCCTTTATCCGCGATACCGAGGGTGTCACGTCCTTGGTGGTCGGAAGCGAGACCCCCGAGCAGGTTCGCCAAAATGCCGCCATGTTCGAGTCCCCCTCCCTATCCGCAAGGACCATGGAACGGATCCTTTCCGAATTCTCAAACGTAGATCCCTTCCTCATCAGCCCATGGCTGTGGAGCAGCAGGCAGTAAAAGAAAAAGAACGAATCACGAATGTGATTCGTTCTTTTTTATTCGATCTCCAGCAATCGCTCGGCATTGCCCCAAAGAATGGCTTCCCGTTCGTCATCGGTAAGTGGCTCGAACATCACCGCGGCAATATCCCCTGCGGGACCTACACCGGGATAATCCGTGCCAAAGAGCAATCGGTCCGCGCCGACGCGGTCAATGGCTTTTCGAAGCGTCCCCACCCGATCGGTTCCGTGCGCGGAAATATCAAAACAGACGTTCTCGTTTCTCCGCATCATTTCGAGGTGATCCTCAAAGCCTCCGTAGGCAGACAGATGCGCCCACACCAATTTGAGCCCCGGCATTGCCGCCGAAAGCCTATACATATCCTCAATGGTGGTGGGGTGAATGTTCACCACCATGTCATACGACCTTGCGCAATCCATGATGGCAAGAAATTCGGGGGTGGCACACTCGGTCCAGCCCATCATATAAGGAACCAGTTCGCCGATGAGTTTGACGCCCGCCCTGTGCGCCCGCTCGATCTCCCGACAGGAAAGCTCGACAAAGGCGGGATGCACGTGAATGCCGGGAATATAAAAGCCCTCGAGCATTCGGCGGTATTCCAATGCCCGATCGTTGAGCATGGGAACGATCGTCTCATATTCCTCTACGGGACGCTTGTTCATGGCACGGTCTATCACACTGCCGCAGCCCTTCACTATGCCGTTGGCGGAAAGATCCTTCACGAATCGCGCCATGTCAATGGCAACACCGTGGGTAGGCAAATGAAAATCGTAGCCGGGATGACAGTGAAAGTCAATGATCCTCATGGCTTCACCTCCCCAAACAGTGTACGGGCATTGCCCCCGAGGATCGCCTCGGCAACCGCTTCGTCCGTATCACGCAATTCCCAACGAAGGGAAGCGAGCTTGGATGCGGGATTGCCCAAGGGATAGGCGGATCCAAACAGGATCCGATCCGTAGGAAGCCTTTCCAGCCACTCGTGCATCACGTAATTGTAGCTCCAAACCGCACCCGATAGATTGAGATACAGATTTTTGTGCGCCTTCATCAGCTCCGCCATGATCGCGGGTTTTCCCACACGGGAGTCAAAGCCTCCGACAATCAGAGGAAGGATCGGATACGCCGCTGCCAAAGCACGAATCTCGTCCTCCCCTTCATGCCGCAAAAGGATCGGCACGTGTTGCTTTTCTGCCACGGAAAGAATGTCCCCCACCTCGGGAAGCCAAGCGGCATCCACGGTAATAAGGGTCGCCCCCGCCAGAGTATCCAAGCAATGGGGATGCCCCCAAAGAGAGGTGCCCTTCCCTTCGGCAAGGACTCGGAGGTTGCACTCCCGTTCACTCATGCCCTCGGCAAGGGGCGCGCCTAAGGCAGAGCCGATCCCAAGCCTTGACAGATCCTCAAAAAACGCATTCCGTGCCGCCCTCTCAATGGGCGGATGCGCATCAATGTCAATGATGCTCATTTTATCACCTTGATCTTGGCAACTGCCTTCAGCAGCGCTCCGTCTCCCACACCCTTCATCATGGGAATATGAGCGTCCTCGGGAAATACCACGCAAAAGTCTCCTTCACGAAGGATCAGCTTCTGACAGTCTCCCGAAAGAAGGAGATAGTCGTCTGCCTTGTCATAGTCGGTAATGGGGGTCAGCCTCTCTATGTCAGCATAACCGATTCCCTCGCTTCCGACGATGCAATAGTGAATGTCAATATAATCCCGATGCGCCTCAAATACCTTCGGTGTCCCGTCTTCGTTTTGGTCGGCGGTATCGCAGAATGCCCCCGAAAAGTTTACGCGGCAATCCTCTCCCACATATCCCTCGCGAGAGTCCTTGGTCAGCGTTTTTAAAAAATCAAAAATTTCCTTGAATTTCGGATGGAGAGCACAGTATTTCTCCGCATCCTTGATGTTGGCAAGTATCATGATGACTCCAATCCTTTCTTTTTTTCATTTTCATTATACCATATTTTCTTCAGCGATACAATCTTTTTTGGACGACAAAAAAGAGAAAAAATGTCCTTGACAAGGAAAGCAAATGGGGTTATACTAACTTTAACTATGATCAATAGGAGGTATCCTTATGATTTCCTGTACGGAATTTATTCCCTCTTACAGCGAGCTGTTTTCCTATCTGGATGAAAATCTGGGAGGCCATGCGGAGGTCGAGCGCTTTTGGGCATATCTGTTTGAGCCTACCGGAAAAGGCATTCCGCTGATCAACTTTGCCAAAAAGGACGGTCAGCGCGGATGCTGGGATTATTGGATGGGCACACTTCACGAGGAAGCGGCAGACTGCACCAAGATCATGAACGAAAAAGCGGGCTGGATCTACGATGAAATGCTCTATTGCCCCTCCAAGGGACGGCTTTTGGAGCTGGAAAAGGAGCTTGGCATCAAGCCCTATTACGATTACTGCGGTCACTGCGACTATTACCGCGCATCGCTGGAGCAGGTGGGACTGACTTGGTTCCGCAACCACATCGGTGTGGATGAGGCAAAATGCTCCAGTATTTTGTACGACCCCAAGGTATTCAAGGGCATGATGGTAGTGGATGAAAACACCGTGCGCGTAGACATCCGCTCCAAGGAAAACGAGTATTTTCACCGTGATTTTCACAGCAGCCTGAACATGGGCATCGATTACATGGGCCGTGTTCACGGCATGGAGCATCTGAAGGCATATCTGGTTCGCTATACCAAAAACGTGTATAAGAAGACCGTGGAGGCGGGCAAGACCGATCCGTTGGGTGCCATTGAGGCACGGATCCGCGAGACCTATACACTGGAAAAAGCCACCGACGCGCTGACCCTTACCAATGACGGCAAGACCCTGACGGTCGCCATTGCCTACTGCCCCGCCGTCAAGCATCTGCGCGCCACGGGACGGGAGCTCTCCCCCTTCTTCCGCTACTCCACCGAATACGTGATGGCAACTCTTGCCGAGGAGATCGGCGTGGACTTCTCCATGGATGCCTACGACGAGGAAACGGGCAAGGCTTCCTATCACTTCACCCTTCGATAAACATAAGAAAGGATACGATTATGGAACTGAAAAAAGGATTTTATACCGCACTTGGCACACCCTTGGACGAGGAGGGCAATTTGGTTGCCGCTTCTCTGGAGAAACACATTGAGCAGCAGATCGAAGCAGGCGCATCGGGTCTTTTGCTCATGGGCAGCATGGGAATCGAGGCATACATCAAGAATTCCGCGTATGCGGAGATCGTTCGTGTAGGAGCCGCGGCAAATCGCGGACGGTTGCCCCTTTTCGTGGGTGTCATGGACAACTCCATCGTCAAGGTCATGGAAAAGATCGACATGATCGGTGACGCGCAGATCGACGGTGTGGTGCTGACCACTCCCTTTTACAGCGTATTGGATTTGGAACAACTCACAAACTGGTTCACCACCGTTGCCGACCGCTCTCCTTATCCGCTGTACCTGTACGATCTTGCCGTTGTTACCAAGATCAAGATCACTCTGCCCCTGATCGACCGCCTCATCCATCATCCCAATATCAAGGGAATCAAGACCGCGGACTGGGAAATGATTCAAGCCATCGGCAGAAACTATCCCGACGCCGATTTCGCTTGCCTCTACAGCGGACTTGACAGCTTCGACTATGCCAACATGATGGGCATCACCAAGAATCTGGACGGTATGTTCAGCTGCACCCCGAAGAACGGCAGACGGATGTATGATTGCATGGAGGCAGGCGATTTCGCGGGCGCCCGCAGATATCTGGACAACATTCTGCTCATGCGGGATACCATGCTGAAGCACGGTCTGATGTACTGCTTCACCTATTGCATGAACCTGCTCGGATGCGAGGGCAACTTCCATCAGGACTACTGCCTACCCATCACCGAGGAAGCCAAAGCCGTCATGGAAGAGACCATGAAGCAGATCGGCGAGATCTGAGAATAAGAAAAGGACGAAGAAGCAAAATGGCTCTTCGTCCTTTTTGATTCAGTCCTTTGCCACACCGATCCATTGACCGAGCAGAACGCGAACCTCCTCTTGGCTCTTGAGCGCCTCTCGGATCTCGGCATTCAGCACCACGCGATTGGGCTCCGTCAGCAAGACGATGGTGGATCCCGCCAGCTCGAAATGACCCTTTTCCTCTCCCTTACGAAAGGCAGCGTTCTCCTTCTCATTGGCGATCCCGCCAACCACCAAGGCTCCGATCTCGCATTGCACCACGGGACCGAAATGCTCGGTGCGAAGCAGACACCAGCTTCGCTTGTTCAGCACGTAAATGGGATAGGTCTCACACGCGATGGGCTGTACGCTGTGCAGTACACCCGCGATCGGATGATTCGCCTCCGCGTAGCCGTCGTCTATGTAGCAGTAATGATGGTAGTCCGAGGCACACAGGCGAAATACCAAAAGCATTCCCCCCTGATACTGCTCCGCCAGCACCTCGTCCTGTAAAAAGTCCTTCACCCGATAGTGGGACTTTTTGATGGAAAAGCATGAATCCATGTCAATGGGAAAGACACTCAGCCAACCGTCACAGGGGCTGATCAGATGCTCCGGTGTCTTGTCAATGTTCGGATCCTCCCGCATCCGTACAAAGAAATCCCGATAGGAGCCGAAGGATTTTCTTTGGCTCTCGGTCAAGGGAATTCCGTTCTTTCGTGCGTAGCGACCGATCATGGGCTTCGACAAACGGGAGCGCAAAAACCAAACCGCAACGCGATCCAGATGCAGGCTCATAACCACCTTGAGGATTCCCCGCCCGAAGCGAGTGCCGTACAAAAAATCTACCGATCCCGAGGTGTTTTTCATCCGGGTACTCCCAACAGAACCACCACAAGGCATCCGATTCCCAGAACGATCATCACGATCTTGCCAACGGTGTGGGGCTTGTGAAGGCGGAAGGGCGTCAGGAATGCGGCACCCATACAAAGAAGCACCCAAGGACAAATGTGACGCATATCCAACCCGATCAGATTCAACAGCGAGATCACGAAGGGGATCAACAGCGTGGAGGTGGTCACGGGCAGACCGAGATAGGTCTTTCGAACACCGTCCTCCGTCTTCTGACGCTCCTCCTCATCCACATTGAACCAAGCAAGGCGGACCAGAGCAGCCAGCATATACAGGGCACAAATGGGCGCATACCAAAGATTCTGTCCACTGCAATGGAAAATAATCAGCGAGGGCAGTACACCGAAGCAGATCACATCACTCAAGGAGTCGATCTCGATTCCGAAATGCCGCTCTGCTCTCGTGCGCTGTCTGGTCGATGCGATCTTTCCGTCAAACATATCGCAAAGCCCCGCAAGCAAAAGGCAAATCAGGGAAAGTCTCAGATTTCCGCTCCAAATGGAAGCGATTCCGGCAAATCCGAACATGGTACCTACGTAGGTCAGAATCACCGTGTAATTATAATATCCAATCATGTCGTTCCTCCGCTTTTTAAATCAAATAGGCAAAAAAGATACTGTAAAACAGGATACACCAGGGCTTTGCCGCGAGAATGATCACTACGAATTTTTTTGGCTTCATGTCAATCAATCCCGAAAAGTAACACAGAAAATCATCGGGTGCCAAAGGCAGAAGGATCGAAAGAAACAACAGCACCGTGTAGCTCTTGCTCTGATTGATCTTCTCAATATACTTTTCATATTTTTTCATGGACACCATCTTGTCCACCAATCGGACTCCGTACCGCCTTGCCAGAAAATAAGCAATGATCGATCCGGCACTGATGCCGATATAGTTGATAAGGAATCCACCTACAGAGCCGAACAGAGCTGCTCCGACAATACATCCCAAAAAGCCCGGAAGAACGGGAAGGATCACTTGAAGGGTCTGAATCAAGGTCAGGACCATCGGTCCCCACATGCCGTATGATTCCACATAAGCGCGAAAGCTTTCAAACGATTCAAAATGTCCGCCGATCCATCCGTACAGCACAAACACGGCAGATGCCGCAAGCAATACGATAAAGCTTATAATCACAATCGTTTTTATAAGCGATTCTTTTGATCTCATTCTATCTTCCTCCATATACCGAACACGGACACGCTCGGCATATCGCAAAAAACAAACAACCTAACTATTATATTATACATAATATTGAATCTTTTGTCAAGTCCAACCGCCATTTTGAAACTATAAAAAAGCCGATGGGGTCGAAATCCCCCATCGGCAACAGCAAACGCTCTTGACAAAATCCTTTTTTTCGTATATACTATACACGAGGAAAGAGAGGCGCCGATGACGGTCGCTTCCCGTTTCATTCAAAATAACCGCTTGCGTTTGGAAGACAGGGCGGTTATTTCTTTTTATGGTCAATGTAGGTCAGAAGGGCAAGGATGAATCCCGCAATCAGGAATAGCTGCTCGATCGTTACGTACATAGGCATCACCTCCCCTCTAAGGGAAGGCAAAAAGAAGTCTGCTTTCCCTTAAAATTTCGGGAAAGCAACCGCCAAGCTCATGGCGTCTCCGTATATGGATTCCACCAAGAAACAAGCCGTTGATCAGGGAAGGATTTTCCGAGGAAAATCCTTCCCCTATATTATACCACAAAACAGGCAAAAAGTCAAGGAGATGTCTGCCTCGGCAAAGAAAAAATCCGTCGGTATCCGACGGATTTCTTCTTGTATTTGTAAGCTCTCCGCGTCTTATTCCTTCGCCCAGAGCCAAACGGTCATGTCGCTCTCTCCACGATTGGCAAAGCCGTTGTAAGGAATCAGCTTCAGGGTCACGGGAACCCTTGCGGGTGCTTTTCTTGCATAGAGCGTGCCGTCAAAATTCTGTTTTCTCTCTGCGGGAAGCTCCAGCATAGGCAAGCCAAACTCGCCCTCAAAGGTCTCCTGAATGGGGGCATTCGGATCCACCAGAATCGCATGCAGATTCTCGCCATTGTCAACTGCCTCAGCACAGTAAACCACAGGGCCACGCATAATGGCGATGCGATTCTCCGCACGGATCACACGGGGGTCTGCCCATACCGCAAAGGGAGTCATGTCCAGAGAAAGCTCGATGGCTTCTCCGCGGTTTTCCACCACCGCGTAGCCATTCTCCATGACATAAGGAGCACTCAGCTTGAAGGTATCGCACCATGCGGGAATACGCAGAGCGATCCTTCCGATCCCCTCTGCCTTGATCCGAATGTCACCGGTACGGGGATAGTCGGTCTCCATGATTGCAGAAACCGTTCCATCCTTCAAGGTAGATGCCATGTACTGGTTCACATAAAGGGTATCTCCATCCTGACCGTAAACGTAATTGCCAAGGCTGGCGAGCAAACGGGTCACATTGGGAGGACAGCAGGAGCAGCGGAAGCATTCCACACGCTCGGTGATCGAATACTTTCTTTTTCCCCACTCGTTCTCAAACCGCTCGTTCAGATTGATCTCCAGGGGATTGACATAAAAGAAGGATTTTCCGTCCAATCCAAGTCCCGACAGTACACCGTTGTATAGCGAACGCTCTACCGCATCCGCGTAATCGGCTCGATTCTCAAGCTCCAGCATCCGATTGCCAAAGAACACCATCGCAATGGCGGCGCAGGTCTCGGCATAGGCGGTATCCGCGGGAAGATCGTAGGCAGAGGTAAATGCCTCTCCGATCGCGGTAGATCCATAGGCACCCGTCACATACATTTTTCGCTCGGTCAGATCCTTCCACAAGGTCTTACAAGCCTTGATGAGCGCCTCGTCTCCCGTTTCCTTGGCAAGAGAGGCCATTCCGCTATACAGATACAGGGCGCGGACTGCGTGTCCCACCGCCTCGGTCTGCTCACGGACGGGAAGATGCGACTGATTGTACTGGGTTTTCCATTGCTCCTCTACCGTGCCGCGGGTATTGACAAAATGAGCCGCCAACTCCAAGTGCTTCGGATTCTTCGTATAATTGTAAAGACGCAAAAGCGCCAGCTCGATTTCCTCGTGACCGGGTGTCTCGAAAGCGGGGCGAACCACACCGTCCGCCTTTTCTAAAAACACCTTGCGGATATAATCCACGTACTTTTCCATCAAATGAAGGAATTGCTCTCTTCCCGTCGCTTCGGCATATGCAACCGCCGCCTCAATCAAGTGACCCGCACAGTAAAGCTCATGTCTGTCGCGGTTGGTAAAGCGTGCGGTCGGCTCTACCACGGTGAAATAGATATTAAAATATCCGTCCTCTCCTTGATTCTTTCGAATCAAAGCGATCAGGCGCTCCACCTTCTCCTGCAACGCCGGGTCCTCGTGCTTTTTCAAAATATACGCCGCTCCCTCCATCCACTTGGCAACGTCGCTATCCCAGAAAATGTGCGGCTTTACTTCATCATGGTTGTACTTAAATTCAAACGCACCGATCCGTCCCGTTTCGTCGAAACGGTCATAGACCGAATGAATCGTGATTTTCCGATTCATTTCCTGTTTCTCGAACAAATATCCCGAGGTCAGATCGACCCGATCATAAGAAAAGGTTTTCATGGAAATTCTCCTTCTTTTTTCTTTTTTTCGAAACCCCTTGCGGTTTTTCTGCCTTTATTGTATAATATCCATAGAGAAAAGTCAATTCCAAAAAACTGACATGAGGTAAGAAAATCCGATATGAACTGTCTGATCCATCCAAGCATTCATTTCCATTACGCAGGTTTATTCCAAAGGGAGGACACATGGATTCATCCCGCTCGAATCGAGACCACCTTTGAAATCATCTACATGGTTCGAGGCGAAATCTTTTTAAACGAGGGAAATCAAAGCCATCACCTTCGTGAGGGTCAGCTTCTGCTTTTAGAGCCCAACGTTCTCCATAAGGGAAGTGCCCACACCGCCAACGTCAGCTTCTACTGGCTTCATTTTTCCTTGGCGCCGGGCGTCACCCTTCCCTTTTCCACCCGACTCTTTGAACGCTTTGAAAACGTATCTCTTTTGAAGGAGCTGCTCCATTGCCATAATCTGCCTGCCGTTCCCGATTATCTGGTCAATTCCATTCTTCTGCATATCCTCTCGGAGCTTTGCCGCCTCTCGGCGGAGCATGAGCCCCGACTCAATGCCTCGGCGGAAAAGATCTATGAGTGGATCCGAATCAATGCCGATGCTACCCTGAGCGTAGAGCGAGCGGCAAAGCGCTTCGGATACTCCTCCGACCACCTGAGCCGCATCTGCAAGAAAAGCTTTGGTGTAGGCGCCTGTACTCTGATCAATCGGTTTCTTTGTGAAAAGGCAAAAAATCTGCTTTGCAATACCGAAAAATACGTGAAGGAGATCGCCGCCGATCTGAAATTCCCAAGCGACAAGGCATTCATTGCCTTCTTCCGCTACCACGAAGGATGCTTCCCCACCGAGTTCCGCAATCGCTTCGGAAAGATCCATATGAACAACCATTAAAAAAGCTCCGTCCCAAATTCATGGGACGGAGCGCTTTTTTACTTTGCAAAGAAGGTGGACCAGATTCCGCTGAAGAAGATCAAAAGGATCAGAACGGGAAGAATGAAGCGGAAGTAGTGGCGGAATCCACGAGCCAATTTTATGCCCGAACCCGTGTTACATTCCTCTAAGTAATGATCAAAGCCCCAACCGTATTTGGTCACACAGAACATCAGATACACCAACGCGCCGATGGGCAGCATGACGTTGCTGACGATGAAATCTTCCAAATCGAGAATGTTTCGCCCGGGCAACCACTCAAAGTCCTTCCAAAGGTTAAAGCCGAATACACAGGGCAGGCTGGCAACCAGCATCACGAGGCAGTTGATGAGTGCCGTCTTTTTCTTGCCCCATCCGAAGTTCTCCTCGCATGCCGCCATCAGATTCTGGAACACAGCAATGACCGTGGTGAAGCTGGCAAAACTCATAAAGAGGAAGAACAGGGTTCCCCAGATCCGTCCGCCCGCCATATTCACGAATACCGAGGGAAGGCTCAGGAAGATCAGATCGGGACCCGCGTCGGCAGGAATGCCAAAGGCAAAGCATGCGGGGAAAATGATCAAGCCCGCCATCAAAGCCACAAAGGTATCCAGCGTGCAGATGCGGATCGCCTCGCCCGTAATGGTCTTCTTCTTGGACATATAGCTTCCGAAGATCTCCATGGAAGCGATACCGATACTCAAGGTAAAGAATGCCTGGTTCATGGCGGCGGTGATCACATTAAAGAATCCCACATTTTTTGCCCGCTCAAAGTCGGGAATCAGATAAAACTTGATGCCCTCCAAGCCACCCGAAAGGGTCAGGCTGTTGATGGCAAGAACCACGATCAAGGCAAGCAAGCCCAGCATCATATACTTGGAGATCCGCTCCAAGCCCTTCTGCACGCCGAAGCTGCACACAAGAAATCCAAGAACCACCACGATCGCCATCCAAAGGATCATCTCCCAGGGATCCGACTGCATTCCGCCAAAGATTCCCTTCATGGCAGCGAGGTTTTCCTCCGCCTTTTCCGAGGGAACCACATTCGCGAAGCTTCCGGTCAGGAACTTGACGCAGTACGCAAGCATCCAACCCGCTACGGTGGTGTAGTACATCATCAACAGATAGTTGCCCAAAATGCTGACCCAGCCGTGAATGTGCCAGGGCTTACCGGGCTTTTCCAATGCCTTGAAGCCGCCTACCGCACCTTGACGGGAGGCACGGCCCACTGCCAGCTCCATGGTCAGGATCGGAACACCCATGATGGCAAGGAACAGAAGATAGAACAAAACGAAGACACCTCCGCCGTTCTGCCCCGCCACGTAGGGGAATTTCCAAATGTTACCGATTCCGATTGCGCATCCCGCGCTGACCAGAATAAATCCGAGGCTGGATTTAAAGCTTTCTCGAT
>JAFVRI010000222.1 GCA_017504335.1 Clostridia bacterium | reverse complement strand
GTAACGCTCATAAACGGCTCCTTCAAAAGAGAAAATCGGTGAAGTATATGTCCCGGTTTTTGAAAATATGACAAAAGCAACAATTTTAAGGAGAGAGATCGACAAAAAATTTACGACAAGACTTAAAAAAATCGTTGACATTTTTCTCGGGATTTGATATAATAATCCTAATATAAAAAACTCATGGGAGGCTGAAATGGATTACAATTCTAAATTTACCAAGGAAGGCTTGACTTTTGATGACGTGCTTCTGATTCCCGCGAAGAGCGACGTTCTTCCTGCGGATGTTTCGTTGAAGACTCGCCTGACCAACAAGATCACCTTGAACGTGCCCGTATTGAGTGCGGCGATGGACACGGTTACCGAAGCAAATCTTGCGATCGCGATTGCTCGTGAGGGCGGTGCGGGTACCATCCACAAGAATATGTCTATTGATGCTCAGGTCGATCACGTGGATCGCGTTAAGAGAAGCGAGAACGGTGTTATCACCAATCCCATTTTCCTGGGAGCTGAGAACTACGTATATGAGGCAGAGCAGCTGATGCGGAAGTTCAAGATCTCGGGTGTTCCGATCTGTGACGATCAGAAGAGAGTGATCGGCATTATTACCAACCGTGACATGCGCTTCCTGACCGATTTCAACGGACGGATTGCGGATGTTATGACCAAGGAGAATCTGGTTACCGCCCCCGAGGGAACGACCCTTGCCGAGGCACAGGAGATTCTTCGTCAGCGCAAGATCGAAAAGCTTCCCTTGGTGGACAAGGATAATGTTCTTAAGGGACTCATTACCATCAAGGATATTGAAAAGGCTACCAAGTATCCCAACTCCGCCAAGGACGAGCGCGGCAGATTGATCTGCGGTGCTGCCATCGGTGTGACCCGTGACGCTCTGGATCGCGCAGGCGCATTGCTTGCCGCAGGCGCGGACTTCCTGGTGCTTGACTCGGCTCATGGCCATTCTCAGGGCATCATGAATAAGGTTTATGAGGTAAAGAGCGCATTCCCCGAGTGCCAGCTGATTGCTGGTAACATCGCAACGGGCGCAGCTGCCGAGGATCTGATCCGTGCAGGTGCAGATGCGATCAAGGTAGGTATCGGCCCCGGATCGATTTGTACCACCCGTGTGGTTGCAGGTATCGGTGTTCCTCAGATCACCGCCATCTGCGATGCTGCTGAGGTTGCGGACAAGTATGGCATTCCCGTGATTGCGGACGGTGGTCTGAAGTATAGCGGTGATATCGTCAAGGCGATTGCCGCAGGCGCATGCACCGTGATGATCGGATCTATGTTTGCCGGATGCGAGGAGAGCCCCGGAAGCGAGGAGCTGTATCAGGGCCGTCGCTTCAAGGTTTACCGTGGCATGGGCTCCATCGCTGCTATGGAAAGTGGATCCAAGGACCGTTATTTCCAGGAAAACAACAAGAAGCTCGTTCCCGAGGGTGTAGAAGGACGTGTTCCTTACAAGGGAGTGCTGGCTGATACAATTTACCAGCTCATGGGCGGTCTCCGTTCCGGTATGGGCTACTGCGGTGCGGCAACCATCGAGGATCTGAGACAGAATGCGCAGTTTGTACGTATTACCGGTGCGGGCTTGAGAGAGTCTCATCCCCACGATATCAATATTACCAAGGAAGCTCCCAACTACTCTACCCTGGGCTGATGGAAGCTCCAAAAAACAAGGGCGAAAACGCCCTTGTTTTTTTATGCAAATCATGATTTTACTCTGTACAAAACACGAATTTTATGATATAATGTAATTAAGTGTAGCTTGAGGCAGGGCAAGACAAAATTCAGATGCCTCATTGAGGAAATATGGAATATAAAAAGAACGATAAGAATAAGCATCATCGCAATCAAAGAGATTTCAAAAGGGAACACAGAGAAGAGGAGGTTTCCGACGAGGGAATGGTGGTCGGACGCAATGCCGTTCGGGAGCTGTTGAAGTCGGGAAGAGAGATTGACAAGCTCTATGTGCAAAGAGGCGAGCGAGAGGGATCCATTGTGGTTCTGGTTGCTGAAGCGGTGGAGCGCCACATTCCCGTGATCGAAACCGATCGGGCAAAGCTGGATAAAATGACAGGATATGCTGTCCATCAGGGTGTGGTTGCCATGGCGGCGCAAAAGGAATATGTAACGGTAGAGGATCTTCTTGCCATTGCCGAGGAGAGAGGGGAAAAGCCCTTTTTGGTTATTGCGGACGGCATCACCGATCCCCATAATTTGGGAGCACTGATCCGTTGTGCAGAGGGGGTCGGCGCTCATGGCTTGATCATTCCGAAGCGTCGCGCGGTTGGATTGACCTCCGCGGTCAGTAAAGCCTCCTGCGGTGCCATTGAGCATTTGGCAATCGCTAAGGTAACAAATCTTGCTGCCACCATCGACGGACTCAAGAAGAACGGAATCTGGATTTTTGCCGCAGAAGCGGGTGGAGACGCATATTATGATACCGATTTTGATTGTCCTTGTGCATTGGTTATGGGAAGCGAGGGCGATGGCGTATCCCATTTGATCAAGGAAAAATCCGATTATATTGTGTCGATCCCTATGTATGGAAAGGTCAATTCCTTTAATGTATCCACCGCCGCATCGGTATTGTTGGCGGAGATCTCCCGTCAGCATCGGGCGAAAAAGTGAGGAACCGTAAAAAATCCAACAAACAGAGGAGAATGGTATGAGTCAAGAACAAAGCATTGATGATCTCTTGCGCTTGTTGAAGGAGTCAGTCGGCTCAGAGGATGGAGCATCTTCCAAAAAGGGAAGCTCCCGAACGAAAAAAGCATCCAAAGAGGAAGAACCTGTGGATGCCTATGCCATTGATCCGGATTTTTTCAATGATGTGGAAATGGAATCTGAGACGATAGAAGAAGAGGACGAGCTGCCTCCTTGGGAAGAAGCACCCGTTGAAGAGGAGGAAGAGCCCATCGAAGAGGAAGAGCCCATCG
>JAFVRI010000221.1 GCA_017504335.1 Clostridia bacterium | reverse complement strand
CCCTTCTCGGTGATCGTGAACGAGAGCATCTTGAGCGACGGCGCGCGGAAGATCGCCTTCAGCTGCGCGGCGGACTTTTCGTCCGCGAAGTTCGCCTTGAGCCCCTGGGCGACGCCGGCGGAAAGGACTGCGGCGCCATTACCGCGGTTCTCCATTACTACGGAGTCCCCGAAAAGCTCTTTAAGGTCAGCGCAGGCAATTTCATTCCCGCACCGAAGGTGGATTCCTCGGTGGTCCGTATCCGTCTTTATGAGGATAAACCCGTCAAGCCCCAAAATGAAGCCATCTTCTTCCGTACCATCCGCGCCGCCTTTGAGCAACGCAGAAAGACCCTTCCCAATTCCCTCTCTGCCGTGTTCGGTGAGCTGACCAAGGAAGAATTGACCGCCGCTGTTCTCGCTTGCGGCCACTCCGCCGACATCCGAGGCGAACGCCTGAGCGTGGAAGAATTTGCCGCCCTCTCGGACGAGCTTTGGAATCGAATCGAATCAAAAAAAGCATAAAGATCAAAAAGCAGGTACTTGAAAGTACCTGCTTTTTTCTGTAAAAACTATATTTTTTTATAAATCCCCTTGTTGTACCGATGGGTCACAATCGCCACCGCTACGGAGTTAAATGCCAGAATCAACGTCCAAGAAACGGCAAAGCACATCATCACCATATTAAAGGTAGGATTCATCGGATAAAACACCTGCATCCAAAGCACACGGAAACCAAGCGTAAATACGATGGAGTTGATGCTGGTAAAGACGGGATATCCGTAAGCCTGCAATGCATGCGAGGATACCGCATTGGCACCGTTGATAAACATGAGCTGTGTTACCCAGAAGGAACGAACCATCGCGTATTCAATCGCCTTGGTGGAGGAGAATCCAACAATCAGTCCCGTCCAAAATTCTCCCGTCAGGTGAACAGCCAGTCCGACAGCACCACCGATGCCGACGCTGAACACAAAACACCACAGAAGTGATCGACGCACTCGGCTCGGCTGCTCTGCTCCAATGTTTTGCCCCATGAAGGTCGTAGCGGCAGTTCCAAATCCTCCCGTGATGGCGTGCGCCATATTCGCAATCGACCCGGATGCGCTGTTTCCCGCTACCGCATCAATGCCGAAGGAGTTGACCGCAGACGTGATCTGAAGATTGGCAAGGGGATATACCAGATTGGAGATCGATGTGGGGACACCAAACTTCAGAATTCCGCCCAATGCGGAAAAGGTAAATTTCAATCGACGAAGGTTGACCCTTGCGCCATCCTCAAAGTGACACAGACGGTTCACCACCAAAACGGATCCGATGATCTTGGATGCCGCGGTAGCAATTGCTACTGCTGCAACCTTTTGAGGAAGGATCAAACATAGGATCACATTCAACACCACGTTCACCACGCCCGCAACAATAATGTAATACAGCGGACGCTTGGTATCGCCTAAGGTACGCAACACAGCGGAGCCGTAGTTATAAAGAAGCGTAGCGGGGGCGGCGGCAATGTAGATTCGCACGTATATCAATGCGCCTTCGTAGCACTCCGCAGGGCAATTCGTCAAATTCAAAAAAACAGGAGCCAGCAGAATACCAAGCATCGCTACAACAATACCGAAACCCACACCGGAAATCAGAGAGGTATCAATGGTAGTCCGAATCTTTTCCTTATTTTTCTGTCCAATATATCGTGCCAAAACGATCGACGTACCCGTGGAAAGTCCCACAAAGCCATTGATAATCAAGGAGGTGATGGCACTGGTCGCTCCCACAGAAGCCACAGCCGCGGTATCAGCCATATGTCCAAGCACCGCTTTGTCCACGATCTCAAAAAGATGTTGCATGATCGTAGAAAGGATCAGCGGTATGGTATATACAAAGATCAGCCGAACCAATGGTCCTTTTGTGGCATCTATCTTTTTTTTCATGACTTCTCCCCCGTCGTTTTCTGTCGCTACAAGCAGTTAAATTATACCACACCCCCTTGACAAATACCATAAATTAAATTATAATAAACCTATAAAATTTTACAGTGTTTTGAGGCAGGCTATGCAGATTGAATTGATCAACCAACATTACATAGAAAATCTCGAAAAGTTCAAAATTCCCGTCATGAAACGAGGTTGGGATATTCTCATCATGGTGGTGGATGGCACTTATATTATTCACATTGAAGACAGAAAAAAGCCCCTCATACTTCGGAAGCATGAGATCGCGTTTATTCCTGCGGGAACGCAAATTACCCGCAGCATGACCAGTCCTCCCACCTATTACCACATTTCCTTTCGTGCCGAGGCGGATCACCCCTTCCGCTTCTCTCTTCCCCCTTGCAAGCTCAACATTCCCGAGGAACAGACGATTCCCATCTTCAACAGCATGGAGCGTTCCTTCCCCATGCCGGACAACCGTGAGCTGATCACCCATCTGGCGGAACGGATCCTCACCGAAAATTATCTGTTCGGAAAATCCAAAAAGGTTCATCTTCCGCATTTGAGCGAAGAAATTTTGAGTACCGTCCGATACATGAACGCCCATCTGCATGAGGAAATCGATATCGATGCCCTTGCCGCCCGTGTCTATCTGAGCCATACAGGTCTCATTTGGAAATTCAAGCAGGAGCTGGGAACGACTCCCTCGCAATACCTGATCCTGCTCCGCTTGCGCTATGCGAAGCAGCTTCTGCTCAATCACCCGTACAGCATTACAGAAATTGCGGAAATGTGCGGCTATGCCAATCCCTATTACTTCACCAATGCCTTTCACCGTTACGCTGGCATGAGTCCAACCGAATTTCGCAAGCACTATCTGTCGGAGAGCGATCAACCAAGCAAATCGTAAAAGCCAAGGGACAATAGTCCCTTGGCTTTTACGTTAGCTCCCCTCGAAGAAATTCAAGAATCTTTTTTTCTTCTCTTGATACCTTTACCTGACTGAGTCTCAGCCTCTCGGCAACCTGCTGCTGCGTCATATTCCGATAGTAGCGAAGTGTCAGGATATTGCGCCAATTCTCCGGCATTTTGGCGATGGCTTGTCCCAAGGCGATCCGATCGGAAAGCCGCTCGATTTCGCCGGATGCCTCTTCGTCGGGGATCAGAGAGCCGATCTCCACTCCCTCCTCCTCGCCGTAAGCACGGTCGGAAAGGGAGACCACCGGTGACATCGCATCCAATGCCATTGCCGCCTCCTCCGGGGAAACCTCGCACAATGCGGCAAGCTCCGAAATGCTCGCCTCCCTTCCCTCCTCGGAAAGGATCCGATTCCTTGCGTTGAGCAATGCCGTTCCCAATCGCTTGTAGCCCCGTCCCACCTTGATGGGGCCTTCGTCCCGCATATGCCGTCGGATCTCCCCAAAGATCAGAGGGACCGCATAGGTGGAAAAGCAGGTGCCTCTGGAAAGATCAAAGCTTCGGATCGCCTTGATCATCCCGATGGTTCCGATCTGCAAAAGATCCTCAAAATCTACTCCGCGGTCGCAAAAGCGAAGCGCAATGCTCCTCAGAAGCCCCGTATTTCTCCGAATCAGCTCAGCGGTTGCCTCTTCTCGTTCCCGCTCACTTCCCTGTCTCGTTTGCTCGATCAGAAAAAGATTTTCCTCGTAGCCCCGTTCGGCCTTTTCCCGAACCATTACCGTCTCTTCAGTTTTTTGTAAAGTATAACCTTCGTTCCCTTTCCACATGCCGACCGTACCCCGACCTTATCACAAAAACTTTCCATGACCGTAAAGCCCATTCCGCTTCGTTCTCCCGCGGCATCGGTGGTATACAGGGGTTGCCTTGCCGCCTTGACATCGGGGATCCCGCAACCGCGGTCACGAATTTCGATCCGCACCGAGGCATCCTCATATAGGCTCACGGTTATGTAAATGTCGCCTACCTGATCCCGATAGCCATGAACAATACAGTTGGTCACCGCTTCGGACACCGCGCATTTAATATCCGCCAGCTCACACACACCCGGGTCCAGCTGCGCGCAAAAAGCAGCTACAGCTGCTCTCGCCATGCCCTCGTTGGCAGACAGAGATGGCATCCGAAGTTTCATTTCATTGATCTTTCTTCCCGTCTCTTTCATTGCTCTTCCTCCTTCTTGGCATCACACTCGATCCGAATCATTCGCTCCAATCCGGCAAGCTCAAATATCTTCATAAGTCGTTCATTGGGGTTTTTTAGGGTCAATTCCCCGCCCAGCCGTTCCATCAAAGCGAACCGTCCCATAATCAGACCAAGCCCCGAGCTATCCATAAAATCGATTCCCGACAGATCCAGCACGGTTTTTCGGGGATGCTCCTCTCGGATCCGTTCATCCATCTCCGTACGGATTCCTACGGCGCTATGATGGTCGATTTCTCCTCTCAGGGTCAGCTCCAAAACCTCCCCCGACCGAGATGCTTCAAATACACAATTTTTTCTCATGCTTTTGACCTCCTGTTCTTTTCCCATTCATTGTACCACATCTTAAATAAAAAAATTGTCGCACGAAGGCGACAACAAAAAAAGAAATCGAT
>JAFVRI010000220.1 GCA_017504335.1 Clostridia bacterium | reverse complement strand
GCCCAGTACGTGTGGCGGGAATTGCCCGTTTCTGTCTCTGTTGAGCGATCATCGTCGTTGCCCTTTTTTAATCGTCTTTTGGGCGAACAGGAATATTGCGGCATTTCAAAAGCAGATGTCCAATTTAACCGTGCCTGTAAGCGGCACTCGGTACGGTCAGGATAAAAACAAAGAGGGTTGCGCTTGGCGCAACCCTCTTTTCGGTTTTTGGGATCATTCCTGCTCCCGACAAAATTGGCTGTTGTACAGCTCAAAATAAAATCCTTTTTGCGCAAGGAGAGCCTCATGTTTTCCGTGCTCTATGATGTTTCCATCCTTCATTACGAGAATCACATCGGCTTCCTTGATGGTAGAGAGTCGGTGTGCCACAATAAAGCTGGTTTTTCCTTCCATCAGTGTGGCAAATGCCTTTTGAATCCGCATCTCGGTGCGGGTATCGATGGAGGAGGTTGCTTCATCCAAAATGAGAATTTCGGGATTGCAGATCATGACCCTTGCAATACAAAGCAGCTGCTTCTGTCCTTGGGAAAGAGAGCTTCCATTTTCGGAAATGATCGTGTCATATCCCTTGGGCAGACGCCGAATAAAGCTATGGGCGTGTGCTGCCTTGGCGGCTGCAACGATTTCCTCGTCGGAGGCATTGGGGTGACCGAACGCGATATTTTCCCGAATGGTTCCGTTGATCAGCCAGGTATCCTGCAAAACCATACCAAAGGACTTTCGGAGATCTTGTTTGGAATAGTCGCGTATATCGTGATCGTCCAGTGTGATTGCTCCTTCCTTGACATCATAAAATCGCATCAGTAGATTGATCAACGTGGTTTTTCCGCATCCAGTGGGGCCAACAATGGCTATGTGCTGACCGGATTGGACTGAAAGCTGAAAATCCTTGATCAGAGGATGGTCCTCGGTATAGGAAAAGGGTACGTGATCAAAGGTAATGTCTCCGCGAACCTCACGGAGGGGAATCGGCTCCTCCGCTTCATCCTGAGGAATCGGCTCATCAATCAGATCAAACACACGGGATGCACAGGCAAGCGCATTTTGAAGCTCGGTGACAACACCCGAAATCTCATTGAAGGGCTTGGTGTATTGCGTGGAGTAAGAAAGAAAGCTGGAAAGCTTACCGATGGTGATGGCGGTGCTTCCCGACAGACAGAGCAGTGCTCCCGTCAAGGCTACAAGTGTATAAACCAAGCTGTTGACAAATCGTGTGGAAGGATTGGTGATTGAGGAGAAGAAGATCGCGCGCAGAGAGGCGGAGGAAAGACGACCGTTGATCTCGTCAAAGTCTCTCTTGGCATTTTCCTCTTGCGAAAAGGCGGAAACCACCTTTTTTCCCTCGATCATCTCATCAATGAAAGCGGTTTGCTCGCCTCGAATTTCCGCTTGCAGCTTGAACATAGTATAGGTTTTCTTGGCGATAAATGCAGCGACAAACAGAGAAAGTGGGGTAACGATCACAACAATTGCGGTGACAGGCGGACTGATCAGCAGCATGAATAAAAGGGTTCCGATGATGGTAACGACACCGCTGAAGAATTGGGTAAAGCCCATCAAAAGACCGTCCGCAAATTGATCTACATCGGTGACGATGCGGCTGACCATTTCTCCGGTTGTTCGGGAATCGATACGGGAAACGGGATAGGCTTGAATTTTTGAGAAGGCCTTATAGCGAATGTTTCGGACAATTCCGTAGGTCATTCGGTTGTTGAGAACATTGACTAACCATTGAAGAACACCGGTAATCAAAACGGCGATGAGGATCTTCAGGAGAATCGCTCCGATTCCGCTAAGATATACAAGTCCCCGATCAACTGCCAGATCAATGGCATTGCCGATCAGAATCGGCACGTAAAGTGAAAGGGCAACGCTGATGGCGGTAAAGAGCAGAGAAAGCAAGAAGTGAATGCGGAAAATCTTCAAATAACGAAGAACGGTGGCAAAAGTTTTCAGACTGGATTTTACGCTTTGCTTTTTCATGCTTGCTCACCTCCCTCGGAATACTGGGAGCGGTGAATTTCCCGATAGATCTCACAACGCTCCAAAAGCTCCTTATGTGTACCGCTTCCTACGATTTCTCCGTCCTCCATCACAAGAATCAGATCCGCATGCATGATGGAAGAGGTTCTTTGGGAAACGATAAAGACGGTGGGACGGTAGGAAAGATGCTTGATGGCATGAAGCAAACGGGATTCGGTTCCATAGTCAAGAGCAGATGACGAATCGTCGAAAATCAAAAATGAGGGCCTTCTCAACAGCGCACGGGCAATGGTCAAGCGTTGCTTTTGACCACCCGAGAAATTTCTGCCGTATTGCGCCACGGGCTCGTCAAGCTTTTTTTCCTTTTGGTGAACAAATTCGGATGCTTGCGCGGAATCCAAAGCATTCCACAATTCCTCCTCGAAGGCATCCTCCCGACCCCAAAGCAGATTGGAGCGAATAGAGCCCTTGAAGAGAACAGGTCTCTGCGGTACGATTCCAAACTGAGAGCGAAGCTGCTCCTTTTCGTAAAGTGCGGTATTTTTACCGTTGATAAATACGTTTCCTTCGGTAGGAGTATAAAAACCGGGAATCAAATGAATCAGAGTGGATTTTCCCGAGCCGGTTCCGCCGATAATTCCCACCGTTTGACCGGGCTCCACGGAAAAGCTGATGTCGGAAATGGCGGCATCCGCATCGGAATGGTAGCGGTAGGATACGTGATCAAATCGAACCGCAGCCCCCGTAGGATCGGCTTCCTCACGAGCAACACGAACAGCTTCTGCAGGAGTATCCAATACGTCGGAAATACGATGCGCTCCCGCAACCGCCTTGTTTAGGGTTACGATCAGATTGGCGAGTTTAATCAGCTCCACTAGGATCTGAGACATGTAGTTGTAAAGCGCGATCAACTGACCCTGAGAAATTTCTCCAGAATCAACCGAGATGGCTCCGCTACGGATCAATACGATTACGGCAAGATTGATGAGAACGTAGGTCATAGGATTCATCAAGGCTGAAATTTTTCCTGTAAAGAGCTGGAGCTTTGTCAGCGACTTGTGACGCTCATTGAAGTCCTCGACCTCATGCTCTTGCTTGTTGAATGCGCGAACCACACGGGCACCGGTGTAGGTCTCACGAACCTTTCCCACCACTCGGTCGGTGTTTGCGCGGGTTTTCTTATCCAGGGGAATACAGATCATCATAATACCGAATACGACAACTGCAAGAATGGCAATGATGATCGCGAAAATAAGGGCAAGCCGAACGTGAATGGTAAATGCCATGATCATAGCGCCGAACACAATAAAGGGAGAGCGCATGAACAAACGCAGGAACATATTGATACCGGTCTGTACCGAATTGATATCTCCCGTCATCCGTGTGATCAGCGTAGAGGTTCCGATCTCATCGGTCTTGGCATAGCCGAGATCCTGAATATGAGAAAAGAGCGCGGATCGCAGCTTAGCGGATACCCCCACCGCCGCACGGGCGGCAAAGAACTGAGCGCAGATGGCGCAAACCAAGCCGATGATGCCGAGCGCGATCATGACTCCACACATCTGATAGATGGTTTTCGTATCATTCTCTTTGATACCGTTATCAATAATGGCGGCAACCGCCAAAGGAACCAATAATTCAAAAATTGCCTCCAAGCACTTAAATGCGGGAGCAAAGACCGATTCCTTTCGGTATCCTCTAAAAAATACCAAGAGCTTTTTCAAAATCAATCCTCCATAGAGTCCATAATGGATATATTATAATATGGATCGAAAAATTTTTCAACTATTTTTTAAAAAAACTATTGCTTTTTGGAAAAAAGTATGATATAATATCATCCGTTGCGGAGGCATAGCTCAGCTGGTTAGAGTGCATGCTTGACATGCATGAGGTCACTGGTTCGATTCCAGTTGTCTCCACCAAACAGCCATCAAGAGAAATCTTGGTGGCTTTTTCTATAAAAAATTAATAGAAGTATGGTATTTTTTAGATAATATGCACAAAATAATACAACCTTGATTAGGTTGCAAACAAGATAAATTATTTTTTTGTGCCTAATTGTGTGCCTAAATCATCGAGAGTGTTCCTAATCAAGGTTTTATCGTCAGGCATCATGTGGGAGTAGGTGTTGAGGGTTTGCTCCACGTTGCTGTGACCGAGTTGACGGCTGACCGCTACAATGGAGACCCCTTTGGAGATCAGAATTGAGGCACAGGAGTGCCGTAGATCGTGAATGCGGATCTTTTTAATGTTCGCCGCTTGAGTGGCTTGGCTGAATTTGTGATCTACCGTAGAGGAGGGAAGCGGCCGTAAGCCGCCGAAGATAAAGCAGGTTGGGGACCATTCTGAGCCAAGCTGCTCTTTTTGTTCCTCGCGGAAGCGCAAAAGCTGATCAAACAGGAAAGAAGGAACGGTGATGTTTCGCACACTCCCTTTGTTCTTGGGCGTGGTGATGGAATAAATTCCGCTCTTCGTCTTTGTGGTCATGCTCTTGTTGATGCGGATCTCATGGTTCTCCAAAAGATCTTCCCATGTAAGTGCCTGTGCTTCTCCTCGGCGACACCCGGTAACGTACAAAGTACGGAACAGCATCTCGTATCCTTGTCCGTCCACGTGTGCAATGAAACTGCTGAATTCCTCGGGAGTCCAGATCTGCATTTCCTTCGGCATTTCCATGTTGCGCGGGCGGTCAACCTTGACCATGACATTATTGATGTCGTAATATTTGGTTCCGTATTTGAAGATCGAGGAGAGGGTAGAGAAGATCCAGATCTTTGAAGAGTAGCTATAATCAATCGTTTCGATCCAGTCGGAGATCATCTTAGGGGTGATCTCCTTTATTTTTTTATCCGTAAAATACGGCATGAGACGATTTTTCACTTTGCTTTCGATGTCATAGTAGGAAGATTCCTTGACGCGCCCCTTGGTAAACTTCATGTACTGTTCCAGAAGCTCAGAGAACATCATATTTCCCGGATCGGCAGCAAAGGCTTCTTGAGCTACTTGCTCTTTTTTTTGCTCTTCTGCCGCTTTAATGTAATCTTCATAACCGTATTGTGCCTCTTTCTTGGTCTTAAAGCCGGAGAGGCGCTTTTGTTTTGCGGTACCGTCGGGAAGGTACTCTCGGAACCGACAGGACCAAAGCCCAGATACTTTATTCTTTTCGTAACTTGGCACGGGAGACCTCCTTTTTCATACCACCCGAGAGGGTGGATTTTTTATTACCAATATTTACCTCTATACGAACCGATATTTTTCGACTAAAATGTTAGTATAGGAGGTGAATAGTATGTATTCAAACTACAAAACTGCCAGAGACAATGCCTGGCGGTATCTGATTCGGCACAAAGTAAAGGAATTACCTGTGGATGTATTTGCCCTGAGCCGAAAAGACAAAATCACTTTGGTGCCGTATTCGGCGGAAGAGGGAAAGGAAATGGCAGAAATTATCGGTGCCGCATATTTAATGCCATGGACGGACGGATTCGCGGTACAAATACGGGGGGATTTCCTGATTTTTTGGGATGATTCCATGCCATTGCCCCGTCAGCGCTTTACCATAGCGCATGAATTGGGACATATCTACAATGGGGATATTGGCATAGCTCCCACACTTCGGAATAAGGAACCATCAGAGAAAGATGATCCGAAAGAAACTGCTGCCAACATCTTCGCGGCAAGGATCCTCGCTCCTGCTTGCGTTCTATGGGCACTTGGTGTGCAGAATCCCGAGACCATTGCCGAGCTATGCGCCATTTCGGGTGAAGCAGCAAAATGGAGATGGGAAAGACTAAAGGTGCTTTATGAGAGGGAAAAGATTTTTATGGAGAAGTACGGAAAAACCTGCTTTTTGATGTCGCCTTTGGAGCAAAAGGTATTCAAACAATTCAAAAAGTACATACGAAGCCGTTGACCTTAGCCTCCGCGCATTTTGCGCGGGGGTTTTATTTTTTTACTTTGTCAAACTTTTTCTTGTTTCGCCAAAATCTTTTGTTTTTTTCCTTGGGAATATCGGATTCAGGGGGGAGTAGGGGGGCATTGTCAAGCTTTTGCT
>JAFVRI010000219.1 GCA_017504335.1 Clostridia bacterium | reverse complement strand
GTATTCAGAGCCGCGCCTGCGAACCACTTGGCTTTGTGATCGTCTGGTAGCTTTGCCATCAAAGAATTGAACTGATTCTTCTGTTGCTTGTTGTTACTCGGCGCAAGAAGCTCCTGAATGATTTTGAATACCGAGACGATATGGCGTTCTTCGGGCTTACAAAACTCCGCGACAAGGAGAATGGAAGCGGTCAGTACACCTTCGGCGGCGTCATAGAAGTACGCGTTCTGACCGAAGGAGCCTGCATCCATGCCCGACAGAATGATTGTTTTTGAAATAATCTTAGCGTATTTTTCTGCCTTGGCTTTGTATGCAAGCACTTCCGGATGCTCTGCATAGAGATCCATATACTTATTGACGAGATGAAGCAGGTTGTTACCGTGGGATCTCATAGGGTTACGAAGGTCGATAACAGATATCTTGTAGCCGTAATGCTTGGTAGCAATCGTACCGTAATTGCGAAGAATATCACCTTTGGTGTCCGTTGTCATGAAGGACATTCCCGAAGCACAGGCATATTCGATATTGGGATAAAGCCAATAAGCGGTTTTACCGACACCTGCCGCACCGATCATCATGCAGTGAACGTCGCCCGTATCAATCAGGCCTACCGTTTTCTTGCCGACGGTTTCACAGCCGACAACAATACCTTGCTCCTTCGGACGTTTTTTCTCGTCAGTTCTCCATGCGCTCGGCTCGTAATCAACCTTCGTATAGGTTTCCTTGATGTCCTTCTTGGAAGCCCATCTTGCCGTACCGTGCTGTCCGTTTCCGACGGTCTTATTCTTGATTCCGTTAAGACCGTACAAATTGGAAGCCAAGGAAATGAAAATAAAAAGACCGCCCATGATGGCGGCAACGATCAGCAATAATGGAATATTGAACGTGGAAATCATCTCCTTTCCTTGCGTTTTTCATATTGTTCCAATGCTTTTTGGATGTTGAATTCTGCGCTTGCGATGGCGATCTGACGGGAGAAATGCGCTTCTTCAATCGGTTTTAGGGGTTGCAAGGTGTATAGAAGACTGCCGTTATGCGTTCTTCCGTCCTTGGTTTTGACCTTGGTCGGCTCTGTCGAGATGAAGCCTTTTTCTTCAAGGCTTTCCACGTATTTGCGAACGGTATTCTTGCTCATACCTGTGGCTTCGCCTATCGTTGCATAACTCGGATGGCATTGGAACGTTTTTCTATCCTCGCAGTACATCAGATAGGCGTACACAACGATCTCGCCTGCGGAAAGGTCGAGTCGGAAGATGGATTTTGGCAAAGGAAAGTAATCGCCGGGGATATCACGCTTAAGGGAATTGCAATGATTCAATCGTGTACCTCGCGTTCTCAGAAGGTCAGAGCAGGTTCTTCCGTGACTTCCGAAGCCTGTGCAGGTATCGGCGTTCGTCCGCATAGCGCCTTTAAGTCTTCGTCCCAATCCTTGTTCTGCGGAATCAAGCGCCATATCTTGTAATCCCCAAGAGCATGAATCGTAGAAGCAATCCTCTGACAGCCGATTGCACCTGCTTGGTCATTGTCAAGGCAGAGATAAACCGTCCTGATTTGCGGATGATCCTTCAGCATTTGAAGAGCAGCACGGTCTGCCGTGGAGCAAAGTGCCACGTAAGAATGGGAATCCCAACCCTTTTTGTGCATTGAAATATACGCCAGCATATCGATCGGTGCTTCGAAAACGAAAAGATTCTCCGAAGTGCCGTCGAAATGAAAGCTGTATTCTGCCGTACTGCTGTCTACGTTTCCTTTGAAATCCGATTTGGATGTGGTTGCTCGCTTTTGCGCATGGACAGGAATCCCGCTCCTGTCCATGCCGACAAAGACAGCGTTATGATATTGGGAATCCTCATAAATGAGACCTTCCTTCACAAAACGATTGATAACCTGTCGGTCAATCAACCGTTCGTTCATGAGATAGCCGTACACTCTGCGCATATCCGTATGCTTTTTGGGAAGAATAAAAGGCTTTTTCGGTTCGATCTCCTTTGACGTTCTCTCTCCGACCACCTCTGCTTCTACTCGTTCACCGAGCAAACTGCGGATCGCTTCGGGATAGGATAGACCAAAAAATTTCTGAGTGAAGTTAATAGCACCGCCACCAATCAGCTCGTATTGGCTGTACCATTGGCTTCCGTTGATGGAAACCTTTCCGGACGGTGCTTCCCAGACGAATTCCCGTCCGACTCTTTTGACTGACTCTCCTCGCGAGGTCAGATAGTCGGCAATGTTTGCCGCATTGGCCAACTCTTTTTCTTGTTCGGTAAACTTAATATATGGCATAACCATTCCTTTCTGTGAGTTAATAATAAAAATTTACGCCGTCGCGTTTTGCTTGGTTTTCTCGCTTCTGCTTCGAGTCGATTCCGTCATACTCGTAATAAGATCCGAAATCTTTCGTTTCCGATTCGATCATGGCAGATGCATAGGCGAAAATATCAAGAATACCGACAGCAATTCGGGCATCACGATTGCTTTCGATTGCGCGGATGGCTTCCTTGGCAGGCTCGTAGCCTTGATCGACGGCGATTTTCAAATGCTCCATCCCCTTATCCCAATCGTTTTCGGTATAAATATAGAAAAGAGCGAGACGTGTTTGGATACCGAGATCGTGCTCAGCGGCTTTTTCAAAGAAATCCTTGGCTTTCCCGATATCTCCGTTTTCGTAATAATGTCTGCCGATCTCATAGGTTGCTTGAGCGCAACCATGCTCGGAGGCTCTCATGAAATAATCCAGCTTTGCTTCGGGTGTCAGATTTTCTTCTGTTTTTGCGTATTCATATTCCGCATAACCGAATTCGGAATCGACCGCCATGCGAAGATATTTGAGTTTATCATCCGAGCCTATCTTGAATTTTCCGTCACAATAACCTTTATAGATGAGATACATGGCGTGAGCATTCCCGTTGTCGGCGGCTTTTTTCAACCAATATAAGGCTTCATCCATATCATCCGTCTTCTCAAGATGATAACGTCCGACTCGATACATTGCCATCGGATTGCCTCCTTCAGCAACCGCTTCCAGATACGGAAGATCATCCGCGTGCTTTTTCAACTCTTTGTAGTCAAAATACTCGCCGAAATGAAATTTCATAGTCGAGGAATCGATCCCGCTTGCCATCTTAACGATCTGATTTCGGATGGATTTGAATTCCTTGTTCGATTCCAAAGGTATCTTTTCGGGCATAACATCCGTATAGGTGCGGTAGGTTTCGCATTGAAACCGATACCAAAGCTCATACATTTCCGCGATTTTATCATCCTCGGCAATGATTTTCACGATATCATCGACAGCAGTTTTCGTTTTTTTATCGAGATAACCGTATACCTTTTTGCCTTTGTGGTGCTTCAATTTTTCGACAAGCGCGGAAAGCTTGAGAT
>JAFVRI010000218.1 GCA_017504335.1 Clostridia bacterium | reverse complement strand
GGTGGCGCAGCAGCCGTCCGATGGTTTTCTACCTTAGAGAAAAAACAATATTGTTTTATAAAAATTATGACGAGGACAATACACAAGGATCAAGCCATAATTTGTAATAAAGTTTTTGCGGAGCTTTTTTTAAAAAGCGACCCGCATCCCCTCGCGTCCCTCGCGTCCCCCGCGTCCTTCGCGTCCTTAGAGTTGGACGTTTCTGGTGGTGATGACGTTGGCGCCGGTTCCGAGGACGTTCTCGATGACCACGTCACCCAGCTTTGCGTCTGCGGGAACGCGGATCTCGTTGATCGCCTTCATGCACTCGAAGAGCATTTCCTTCGGAATGGTGCGATCGGTCTTAACGGGAACCACACCGCCGCCCATAACGGCAGCCGTGGTGGTCAGGGTTCTCATGGGAGCGGTGCATTCCGCCTCGGCATAAGCCAGACCTCTTTTGCAGGTATATCCCTCTACGGAGAGGATCTTCTTGCCCTCAAGCTCTACGGTCAGCTGACAGCCCTTGGGGCAAACAATACAAGTCAATTCACGTTTCATGTTTCCTCTCCTTTCTTATGCTTCGATGCTGAAGGTCAGCGAATCGGTGGTGATGCCCGCGATCATGTCCTTGGTCAGGGTCAGAGACTCCATCTCACCGGGAGCAACCTTCTGCTTCTTCTTGTTGATCAGTACCTTCTCGCCGTCACGAACCACGATTCGGATATCACGGTAAACGTCTGCCACACGGAAGTAAACAGTCACGTTCTCCTCCGCCGTGATTCTCTGAGGAACGGTGTAGCGAACCTTGCCGTCGGTGGACAGCTTGATGTTGCGTCCGCTGAGCGCCTCGCCGTTGATATAGGCAACGGCAGCCTTACCGGCGATCTCCGCTTCCTCGGATACGTAGTCAACCAGATCGTGTACGTGCAGTACGTTTCCGCAAGCGTAAACGCCCTCGGTCTCGGTCTGACGGTTCTGGTCAACGGTAGCGCCGCCCGTAATGGGAGAGAGCGGAATGGACGCGCTCTTGGTCAGCTCGTTCTCGGGCAACAGACCCACCGACAGAAGCAGGGTGTCGCACTCAATATACTGACGGGTCTCGGCGATGGGCTTTCTTCTCTCATCTACCTTGGCAATGGTCACACCCGTGACACGCTCCTTGCCGTGGATCTCTACCACGGTATGGCTCAGCATCAGGGGAATGTTGAAATCGTTGAGGCACTGCTCGATGTTACGTGCCAGGCCGCCCGAATAAGGCATCAGCTCGCAAACCGCCTTGACCTCGGCACCCTCCAGGGTCATTCTTCTCGCCATGATCAGACCGATGTCGCCCGATCCGAGAATGACGACCTTCTTACCGGGCATGTATCCGTCCATGTTGACGAACTTCTGCGCGGTTCCCGCGGTGAAGATGCCCGCAGGACGGCTTCCGCAAATGTTCAGCGCTCCCTTGGGACGCTCGCGGCAGCCCATGGAAAGAATGATCGCCTTTGCCTGGATTTGGAACATACCGTCCTCGCTGTTCATGGCGGTGATCACCTTGTCGGGGGTAATGTCCATCACCATGGTGTTCAGCTTGAAGGGAATGTTTCTCTCTCTGACCTGAACCTCATAGCGGTATGCGTACTCAGGTCCGGTCAGCTCCTCCTTGAAGCGGTGCAGACCGAAGCCGTTGTGGATGCACTGACGGAGAATACCGCCAAGGCTCTTGTCACGCTCCAGGATCAGAATGTCTCTGAGTCCCGCGTCGTATGCGGCAACCGCGGCGCTCATGCCCGCAGGTCCGCCACCGATAATTACCAGATCTACCTTCGTCATCTTACCGATCCCCCTTCGTCTTTCCGTAGTTGATGACCGAGCCCTTGCCGAACTTGGTCACGTCCTCGAATGCCATGCCCTTCTCTCTCGCGATGATCTCAACCACCGTGGGAGAGCAGAAGCCGCCCTGGCATCTTCCCATGCCGCTTCTGGTACGGCGCTTGATGCCGTCCACATCGGATGCGGGGGGATTGCGGTGAATCGCTTCCACGATCTCACCCTCGGTAATGCCCTCGCAACGGCACACAATGCGGCCGTATCTGGGATCCTTCTTGATGATCTCGTTCTTTTCTTCCATGGTCAGGTCATGGAAGTAGTGGCCTGCCAGGCGGCAAGGCTCGTAATCCTTCTTCAGCTCTGCCTTCATGCCCATCTCGTTCTTGAGCATGTTCTCTACGTACTCCGCAATGGCGGGAGCGGAGGTAAGTCCGGGGCTCTCAATGCCTGCCAGGGTAATGACACCCTCGCGGTTCTTGATGATGAAATCGCCCGTGCTTCCGACGGAACGAAGTCCGCAGAAGGAGGTGATCACCTTGTTGAAGGGGATCTTTGCCACGTTGTCGCTTGCCTTGTCGAAAATGGTAGCGAAGCCCTCGGGGGTGGTGGTGGTGTCTTCCTTGTCCTCGATGTCGGTCGCGGTGGGTCCCAGCAAAAGGTTCCCGTCAACCGTGGGAGAAACCAGGATTCCCTTACCCATCTTGGTGGGGGTGTGGAAGATCGTTCTCTCGGTGAACGTGCCGCATTCCTTATCCAGGATCATATATTCTCCGCGTCTGGGGTGTACGGTAAAGTCGGCGTCACCGGTCATAGCGGCAACCTCCTCGGAGTACACACCCGCGCTGTTGATGACGATGCCGGTCTCTACCTTCTCACCGCTCTCGGAGGTGATCACGTAACCGCCCTCGGTCTTTTCGATCGAGGAAACCTTGAAGTTCAGCTTCAGCTCCGCGCCGTTGTCCATGGCGTTGCCCACAGCGGCGATCGTCAGCTCATAGGGGCAAACGATGGCACCCGTGGGTGCGTGCAATGCGCAAGCCAGATCGGGGTTGATGTTGGGCTCCATCCGCTGAAGCTCCTCCTTCTCCACGATACGGAGTCCCTTGACACCGTTGCGAATGCCTCTCTCATAGATCGCCTCTACCTCGGCGCGCTCGTTCTCGAACGCAACTACCAGAGACTCGTTTCTCTTGTACTTGACGCCCAGCTGACGGGTAACTTCCTCCATCATTTCCGATCCGCGGACGTTCAGCTTTGCCTTGAGGGATCCCTCTTTTGCGTCAAAGCCCGCGTGAACGATGGCGCTGTTTGCGCGAGTCGCGCCCATTGCCACGTCGTTTTCCTTGTCCAGGATGCACAGGGAGAGGTCGTATTTTGCCAGGGTTCTGGCGATCATGCCGCCTACGACACCTGCGCCGATTACGGTAACATCGTACTTCATGTTCTGCCTTCCTTTTCTTTGATTTTACAGAAAAAAAGAGCGCACAAAAACACGGAAGCCTTCTCATTTCCTTCCGTATTTCCATGCATCTCCAAATCTCTGCAATATTTTGTTCCCGTTGATTGTATCACAAACTTTTTTTCTTGTCAATAGTTTTTTGAAAATTTTATGGGACCGCGCCATTTTGACGCGGTCCCTTCCTTGGTTACGAGGACTATTTGTCCTCTAAACATATCGTTATCGAAAGAAATCCCTTCAAATCGGGATCGTCGGTGGACTGATAGTCAAAGCTCATCGTAGCCGCATATGCTCCGTTGTCCAAAACGCAGAATCCTGAAAATTCCCAACCAACGATCTTTCCCGGCTCCAATCGACGCGCCATTGCTTCCTCATACCCGACTTCAAAGAGTCGGATATAATCTACATTCAGACTTTCCAAATAATTTGGATAGACGCCTCCGTTATTGCTGTAAGAATAAATGATTCCGCCGTCGGTTATTCTGCAGGAATAGCTTTTTGGAAGAACATGACCGTCAAAAAATGCTTGCATTTTCACCTGATAAACCTCAATCCAAACCGCAGACCCATCTTCCCAGCGTCCCCTCAAAAGGATAACCTCCTCCCTTGTTATTTCCTCGCAAACATAATTGGAAAAATCTGTATCCGTTGCCACAGAACGGACAAAATCCCATGCAATTTGTTTAAGGTTTTCCTCCGAATAGTGTCTTCCAACATGAAGATCTCCCTCATAATCCTCCAGTGAAATATAGATGATTTTATCCGTTTCGATATCTACATAGATTTCCGCGCCGTCGGCATAATATTTCCGATACGTGATTACATCTCCTTGCGACACGGTTTGGTAATATTCTCCGATCAGAACAGTATCTAATCCCTGAATCTCAAAAGTTTTCGGAGGGATTCCCGTTTCTGTCTTCGTTACCGTTTCAATTCCGAGATATTTATCGCCGCCTTGATTAATCGAAAGTCCTCCATCCCACCCCTCAAATCTCACGGGTTCATACGCATGATACTTTATTGTACTCTCTTCTTCCTCACCGTCGGCCACCTCTTCCGACTCGGTTACCTCTTCCGATTCGGTCATTTCTTCGGACTCCGTTACTTCCTCGGATTCTGTTACTTCTTCCGATTCGGTCACTTCCTCCGATTCGGTCACTTCCTCCGACTCGGTCACTTCCTCCGATTCGGTCACTTCCTCCGATTCGATCACTTCCTCCGACTCGGTCACTTCCTCCGACTCGGTCACTTCCTCCGACTCGGTCACTTCCTCCGACTCGGTCACTTCCTCCGACTCGGTCACTTCCTCCGACTCGGTCACTTC
>JAFVRI010000217.1 GCA_017504335.1 Clostridia bacterium | reverse complement strand
TTCGAAGACGTTCAAAATGTGACCCACTGCTCCACGGGATGCGGCGGCTGCCACCAGAAGGTTTTGGATCTGATCTCCGAGATCATGATGAGCAAGTAATAACCCCCCGAAAAATTGGGTATTCTAAAGAAAAACAGGAGGGAAAACCGATGAAGTACGTATGCCCCTGCGGCTATGAATACGATCCCGCCAAGGGTGATCCCGAGCAGGGAATCGCTCCCGGCACGGCTTGGGAGGATCTCCCCGCCGACTTCACTTGCCCCGTCTGCGGTCTTGATAAGGACGCATTCGAGGTCGAGGCATAATCAAAAAAATCAAGAGGGTAAGCTTCGGCTTACCCTCTTTTCTTATATTTTGTGGAATGTTTGTTATTGGGCTCTCGCAAAAAACCTCGCTTTTGGAAGCACCAAAAGTGGAAGCCTTATTATATCGTGAAATATAGCTTTTGCGAATACAAAAAGGAAGTGTTTGCACAAAGGTTGCGATTTCAAGTACGCAGGAAAATTCAAAGCTCTGAACGGATCGGCTTTTGTTCTTTTGGCTATTCAATACTGTCGATTGCGATTTTGGTAATACCCAAACGGCAAAGGGTATTGCCGTCATTGGCATCCCCTCGGCAGTAAGCCACGAGCAGGCAGTTGTCCCGTGTTTGGAACATGGCGGGGTAGCAATAGCCGCGGCTTTCGTCGTCCTCAATGACGTTGAGGGGGCCGAATGTTGATCGATCCGTGCTCTTGCGGAGAACGAAGGGGGTTCTGCCCCAAGTGCCCTCTTGATTGATTCGTCCGTTATAATTGGGAATGGGATTATAAATTGTGTAAATAATCCCGTCGTATTCCTTGACCTGCATGGGCGAGACAGGAGAGGTGAAGAGTCCCGCATGGGGAGGCGTAAAGCACTCAATATCCCCCTTGGATTCACATTCGAATTGACATCCGTAATTGGTACGCATCCAATAATACAGCGAGCCGTCCTCATACTCAATAACCCCGGGCTCCTGCAGCCCGTAATATCCGTTGACCGGATCGTGGGACGTGTATTCCCAGCCCACGCTTTGGAAGCTTGCACCATCGTCATCGGAATAGAGAAGTGTGGTCATATAGGGAGCAATTTCCTTCGTTTCCGTGTGAGCGCGGTTCTTTTCCGCAGTAATATACGCGGCGGGCGCGAGAATGCGTCCGCTTTTCTGACGAACCAATCGATCGTTGTTGATTACGTAAAAGGCGGGCTTACAGTCAAAACGGCAACGCTGGAGTGTGAAGTGCTCCCCGTCGGGGGAGAGGGCTCTTCCGAGGGTAGTGGAAAAATCGTTTTCCTTGATCAGAAAATAAAACGCAAGATCCCCGTTGTTTTGGACCAGGGACGAAACACTCATCACGTTTTTCGTTCCAAAGAAGGAGGCTGGAGCAATGATGCGCGGCTTGCTCCAGTGCTCGCCCTCGTCCTTCGAGGTGATCAGTGCAATGTCGCAGGAGGCGTGATCGTGAATGGAATCACCCGTATAGCGGCTGTATGCAAACAAAATTTCTCCGTTTTTTCCGCGTAGAAACGCTCCCTCGCTGTTGCGAGGATTGTTTGGGGACGGAGGAAGTTGATGTGTGATTTGGTGCTTTATCATGATTTCTTATCTCCAAATACGTTTTTATCCTATGAATGTTTTGATGGCGGAGTCGATCATGGTCACTGCCTCATCCACGATGGGCATATCTGTGTCGAACAAGTTGGCAAGGGGAGAACGGACTCCGCCAAGGTCAAGTTCTTCACGCTTTCTAAGTGTAGCCTTAATCATAGCATACAGATTTCCTTTTCCCGAGCAGAGCTTATATATGATGTTATTGAGGGTATGTTGAAGTGCGCAGGCTGTTTCAAGCTCGCCTTTCTTGAAGAGATCGAAAAGCTTGAGATAAAGCTCGGGCATGACGGAATAAGTACCTCCGATGCCACCATCCGCTCCGATGACAAGTCCGCTGATCAGCTGCTCATCGGGACCGTTGAACACGACAAAATCGCGTCCCCCAAGTGTTCCTTCATATTTGAATTGCTGAATATCCATAGTGGGCATGGAGCTGTTCTTGACTCCGATCAGCCGAGGATTTTTCAACATCTTGCGAAGCAGGGAAGGGGTGAGGGCAACTCCCGCAAGCTGAGGAATATTGTAGATAATGAAATCGGTGTTAGAGGCTGCGGAGGAAATGTCGTTCCAATATTGGGCAATCGCATGCTCGGGAAGCTTAAAATAGATCGGTGGAATGGCTGCGATCGCATCAACACCGAGGCTTTCCGCGTGTGCGGCAAGCTCCATACTGTCTCTTGTATTGTTACAAGCAACGTGAGCAATGACCGTCAGCTTACCGTCCGCGGCCTTTACCGCATGCTCCAAAATACGTTTTCTTTCCGCGGTGCTTTGATAGATACACTCGCCCGAGGAGCCGCCCACGTAGATTCCCGTTACTCCTTTGGTAACCAGCCATTTCGTGTAGGTCTCAACCGCTTCGGTAGATACGTTGCCGTTTTTGTCGTAGCAAGCATAAAATGCGGGAATCACTCCCTGATATTTTTTGATATCCATAAAAATCTCCTTATTTACTTATAAATGTTTATCGGACAGTGCCATTGCGATCTGTTTGATGTTTTCATTCGCGGCTTGGGCATTTCGATTGCGGTATTCTCTGAATAGGACGTCGATCAGCGTCAAGAGTGCCATTTTTGCGGCAATCGATCCCATTTGATAGGGACCTTCCTTGGAGCCGCAACAAAGTGTAACGTCTGCTAACTTCGATAAAGGCGATTTCTTGAATCTGGTAATCAGTATGCTCTTGATCCCCATTTTTTTCGTTAACTCCAAAAGCTCAAGCCCGTTTACCGTGGCTCCGGAGTAGGATACAAGAAGAACGATATCCTTTTCTTTCATGGTAGCAACCATGGCTGCCTGGGAATGTGGATCGACAACAGAAATGAATTTTGACTCGACGATAGAGAACAGATTGGCACATTCGTCCGCTATTCTCATACTGCCACCCGATCCCGCGCACAGGACCCTGCCTGCGCATTCAAGCATCTCTATGACTTGGTGGATCGCTTTTTGATCCAAAAGGGCAATCGTTTCATCGATTGCTGTCTTGGATTCCATAGCGCTTTGTTGCCCGCTTGCGAGAACGTCCTCTTTGGTTTGTGTATCGGAACTGTTGCTTCCCGCAATACAAGCCGCAAGCTTGATTTTGAAGATATTAAATCCTTTCAGATCCAGGCTGCGACAAAAGCGAGTGATCGTCGCATCGGCCACCCCAGCAAATTCCGCGAGCTCGGAGATAGACATAAACTGTATTTTTTCAAAATTGCCAAGAACATAGTTGGCTACCTTTTGCTCCGCGGGGCGAAATTCGTAATACTTTGCGCGGATGATATCCAGAATATTATGTTCCTTCATATTTGTCACCTATCATTTCTTTTAACATCATGTCCACCATTCCGAGCATTCTCGGCAGATGGAAGGGACCTTTAAAGGTTGATCCTTTACAGTGAGGCATGGTCGGAAGACCGTCACGACGAAGATATCCGTACCACTCCCCGTACTCCTTGTCATAAAAATGCTCAAGGCAGTAATCAAAGGTTTTTTGGAAATAATCGAGATATTTTTCTTTTCTTGTATCTCTATAAAGCATGAGCGAGGTGATCAGGATTTCGTTGTGTGGCCACCAAAGCTTCATGTCATGCTCGTTGGATTCGGGGGGAAGACCCAGCGCATCGATAAAATAGAGAAGACCGCCGTATTCTTTGTCCCAGCCTGCCTCAAAGGCATTGGTGAAGATGTCCTCGCACTTTTCCACAAGCTCCGGTTTTTTCATGCGCTTCGCATATTCGAGTATGAACCATACACCTTCAATATCGTGTCCCGGATTGATGATGCGTCCCTCGGTAAAATCAAGCCTTGCCTCACCCCTCGGACCTACGTTTTCCAAAAGGCACTTAAGCTCTGGGTGAACGTGATACTTGAAGATATCCTCAATACATGCTTCCGCGCGCCTATTGTAAAGCTCAGCGTTTTCAGGATCGACCCTTGAAAGAATGGAGGTCATATTGAGATAGATCATAGGGTATCCGAAGGACCGTCCTGTACGTGTTTCGGGGATTGTCTTTGCACCGAGTCCTGTCGGATCTGTGGCACCGTGTCATAGATCCCAATAGGTGTTGTAGGCTCTGATTGCTCGGTCAAGATATATCTTTTCTCCTGTGATCCCATAATACTCGGCGTTCGCCATAGAGTAGAAGGTTTCGGAGTAGAAATATCTTCTTTGACGCAAAGGCTTGCCTTCAGCGGTGACCGTAAAGTACATACGGTTACCCGCACTTCGATTGATGCAGTGATCCTCCATAAAATCGAGACAGCTCTTTGCCGCATCCATCCACTCTTTCTTGATGCCGTATAGATGACAAAGCCAGGCGAAGGTCCATGCGCAGCGTCCCTGCATCCATACACTTTTGTCGGTGGAATAAACCTTGCCGCTTCGGTCAAGACAGGTATATACTCCGCCGTTTACCTTGTCGATTCCATGGTTCAGCCAAAATTTGATACATCCATCCATCTGTTCCCGAACAGAGTCCCTGACGGATTGAAGACGTTGTTGATCCATAAGAATAAATCCTTTCATTTTTGTTACGGTTATTATAACATGTGTGAAAATAATTGTCAATATCATTTTTTTTGAAAATAATTATCATAAATCCGCAAAAAAAGCGACCCATCGATCGCTATTCTTTTTTTCAATTATACTATTCCTTTTTTGGCGTATGGCCGTACTTATTCTTATATAGGCGAATAAAAAAGGACAGATTGGAAAATCCGCAGAGCTCGGCTACCTCGGAGACGTTATACTCCCCGCTTTGCAGCTTTCCTCTGGCGGCGGTGAGACGGAGATCGTTTCGGTAGTCGATGGGGGAAAGCCCCGTATATTCCTTGAAGAGCCGTCGGAAGTTTACCTCGCTCATATTGCAAAGGTCCGCGTAGTAGGCGATGGGCTCATTTTTCGTAACATATTCCGTGATCTCGGAAAGAGCCGCTTGCAGCTTTTTGTATTTGGCGGGGATCTTAGATTCGCTTTCATCGATCTGCCACAGAAGACCGTACAGACAGGAAAGATCATAAAGGGGATGATTGGGCATGTGATGCTCCATGGGCTTGAAAAAGGCTTCGATCAACTCTCCCGCGCGGGGAAGCTCGATTTTGACGGGTCTTGTAAGATAGTCGGGAAGAGAACCGTTCACAAGGTCGAATTGTACGATTTTGATCTCGGTATCCGGTTCCAGATAGATGCTCGTATAAACCGTACTTTTGGGAATAAAGATCAGCTCCCCCGCAGGGATACAGAGATCCTCACCCGTGGAAAACAGATATCGCATCCTTCCGCTGACCGTATAGATAAATCCGTGTTTTCCTCTTCCGTTGCGGAAGGTGTGCTTGTAGTTTTCGGGTCTGGATACGTTTTGAATATCAATGCTTCCCACACGAAAATTGGGCTCTTGCAGATCATATTGGTATTTCATAACATCACCTCGGTTCTATTTTATCTCTTTCTTGCCCCATTGTCAATACAAAAATGATCGAATCGTGTTAAAAATGATTGCATTTGTTCTTGCGGAGGGAATGGTATCGTGATATACTTACCTTATCGCGTCATGAAAGGAGATCATTTGATGAACAAAAATTATCTGCTGAAAACAAACAGTGCAGAGCATCTTTATTTTGAATACGCCAAGGATCTTCCGATCATTGATTTTCACAATCACGTCTCGGTTGCGGACATCGTAAGGGACAGGCGATTTGAAAATCTCTATGAGCTTTGGCTGGCATCCGACCCATACAAGCATCGCCTGATGCGTATTTGCGGAGTGGACGAGCGGTTTATTACGGGAGAGGCCGATCCGTTCGAAAAATTCGAAAAATACTGTACCGTGTTTCCGTATCTTGCGGGCAATCCCGTGTATGACTGGTCGAGAATGGAGCTTTCAAGGATCTTCGGGATCGAGGAGCTTCCCACCAAAGAAACCGCCCGTTATCTATACGACAAGTGTGGAGAGATGCTTCTGTCAAGTGAATTTTCAAACAATGCCATTCTTTCACGGTTTCATATCGAATATCAATCTCCCGTGGCAACCCTTTTGGAAGATCTTTCCTTGTTTGACGGAAAAACCGCAGCACCGTCCCTGAGAGGGGACGAGCTTTTGACACCGACACCCGAATTTGTGGCGAGACTTGCTCAACAAACAGGTGTGAAGGTGACCGACACCGATTCCTATATCCGATCGGTCTCGGTGATGTTAGATCGCTTTTCGGAAAAGAACTGTCGCTTTGCCGACCATGCGCTGGATGCTGGATTCTTTGAGAACGATCCCGACGGAAAGAAAAGAGAGATCCTCACCCGATTGGGGGTTGAATACGCAAAGCGAGGCTGGACGCTTCTTCTTCATCTTGACGCAAAGAGAAAAACAAGCAAGCGGCTTGCCGATCTTGCGGGGCCTGCGGGAGGATACGCGGCGGTGGGGGGCAATTTTGATCTTGCCACCTTGTGCGATCTGCTCAACAGAATGGAAGAGATGTGTGGCTTGCCCGACACGGTTCTGTTCCCCCTGAACATGAACGATCAAGCCCCCATTGCCGTCATGCAGGGCTCGTTTTCCGAGGATGGCACGCCCTCAAAGGTCCAGCTTGGCCCCGCGTGGTGGTGGTGCGACCATGCCCTCGGCATTGAGAATACCTTAAATTGCATTGCCTCCTTCGGAGCTGTGTCGCAATTCATCGGTATGACCACCGATTCGAGAAGCATTCTGTCCTTCGTCCGTCACGATTATTTCAGAAGAATCCTTTGCTCGTGGATCGATAAACAAAATCGGGAGAACGTGTGGGAGCTTCCGTTTGAGATACAGGGTGAGATCGTCCGAGAAATCAGTTATCAAAACATAAAAGATAAAATTACAAAATAAAGGAGTAAGGTATGGTGGAACAGTATTTTCAGGGAAAGGTTGCCGTCGTTACGGGCGCGGCAGGAATGATTTGTTCGGAGGTATCGAAGGATCTGGCGTCGCTGGGGATCTTTGTGGTTTTGGCGGATCGAGCAATCGAAAACGCGCAAAGGGTAGCCGAGCAGATTCAGGCAAACGGAGGGAAATGCGCGGCTTACGCATGCGATGTGACCGACAAGGCGGCGGTCGATGCCTTTGCCGACGAAGTGATCGAAACATACGGAAGATGCGATTTTTTGATCAACGGAGCGGGCGGAAACAACGCAAAGGCTCAGCCTAAGATCGTAAAATTCGATCCCAGAGAGCTGGAGGAGGACCGTCCCGAGGATTTGGTGGGACTTTATAACGTAGATATGCAGGCGTTTGAAAACGTGATTCGTCTCAATACCATGGGAACGGTATATCCTCTTCTGGCGTTCGCCAAATATATGGCAAAGCAGGGAAGCGGCAGTATTGTCAATTTTGCTTCCATGAATACCTACTGCCCTCTGACCAGAAACTTCGCATACGCCATGAGTAAGGCGGCAGTCGCCAATTTCACTCAGGCCTTTGCGGCCTACTTTGCCCATACGGGTGTACGGATCAACGCGGTAGCCCCCGGATTCATCATCAATGACCGAAGCAAGCTTATTCTCGGTACTCCCGAGGAGGGATTGACGAAGAGAGGACAGGACGTGATCGATCACACGCCTATGCAAAAATTCGGACAGGCGAGGGACATGTGCGGAGCGATCCGTTGGCTCATTGATGATCGCGCGGCAGGCTTTGTGACAGGCATCACCGTTCCCGTGGACGGCGGATTTTTGACATTGAGCGGAGTGTAAGGGTATGATATTAGCGGATTATTTCAGAAGCGAGCGGGATGCCACGTGGGATTTTGCTTTGCAGTCGGGGGTGCGCCACGGCGTTATAAGGCTTCCCGAGGACGGAAGATTTGACTATGCGGACCGCAGTCATTGGGAGAGCCTTTGCAAGCGTTTTACCGATTTCGGAATTACCCCCGTGGTCATTGAGCCCATGCCAAATGAGCTGCACGATCACATCAAGGCGGGAGACGAGAGGCGTGACGAATCGATTGAGCGGGCAATTTCCATGTTCCCGCATATGCGCGCCATGGGGATCGATACCATCTGCTTCAACTGGATGGCGCATATCGGCTGGCTTCGAACCTCGTCCGAGTACCCCGAACGGGGCGGAGCGAAGGTGACCGAGTTCCGTATGGCGGATTTCAAGCCAACGGGGGCGAAAATTACAGCGGACGAGCTTTGGCAAAACTACGAATATTTTGTGAAAGCCGTGATTCCCGAAGCCGAACAATATGGAATAAGGCTTGCACTGCACCCCGACGATCCGCCCGTGCCAAGGCTTGGGGATGTGGAGCGGATCATGATATCCAAGGCAAACATCAAAAAGGCGATCTATGATATTGTGAAGAGTGACAGCCTCGGTATTACCATGTGCCAAGCGAACTACTTTATCATGGGCGAGGACTTGAAAAAGACCATTGAGGAATTTGCCGACAAGATCTACCTTGTGCATTTCCGCAACACCAAGGGAGAGCCGAGCCATTTCCGTGAGACCTTTCATGACAACGGAGACCTCGATATGGCGGAGCTGATGCGGGTATATATCCAAAACGGAGTCAACGTGCCCATTCGTGTGGATCATGTGCCCACCATGGCGGGGGAAGTCTCTACGCTCCCCGGTTATGATGCCATGGGAAGACTGTTTGCCATTGGATACCTGAAGGGAATTTTGGATGCGGTTCAAGGGGGAGCGGAATGATTCAAATTAAAAATACGGTTTTGCGGACACAAAATAATTTCTGGAACGCCTGCGTGTTTCATCCCACCGACGCGGTGGAAGACCCTTGGGGAAAACGAATTCTGGATCAAATGTCTGAGGACGGAGCCATTCGTAACGTTCGTGTCTATTCTATGTTCGAGGATATTGTATATTTGGACGAGGACGGTGGTCTTTGCTACGATTTCCGCCTGTCCGATCTGCGGCTGGATTACTTGATGGAGCGGGGGTACGATCTGCTCGTCGCTTATGCGGGCATTCCCGACTGTATCGCGTCCTCTACAAAGAATAAGACGACCGCGGCAAAAAATAAGACCCGATATAAGGGGAAAATGTGGAATACCTCGCCGCCTCGGGATTATCGCATATGGGAGGAAATCTGCTACGAGTATACCAAGCACAACGTGGAGCGGTACGGCATTGAGGCCGTAGCAAAATGGCATTGCCAATGCTTTAATGAACCCGACATTTCCATTTTCTTTCTGTCGGATCTGCCCAGAGATGCGGTGGAGGCACGCTTGGCGGAATATTGCAAGCTCTACGAGGCGTTTGAGCGCGGCGTGCGCCGTGTATCGGATCGCATTCGCATCGGCGGACCTGCCTTGGCGCACCGTCAACCCTTTCTCGAAGGCTTTTTGGATCACGTCAAGGAGAATCACTTAAAGCTGGATTTTATTTCGCTTCACAGTTACGGCACCTCTCCCGAGATGCTCAACGATGGAAGCCGTCCTTTCTGCGTGTCAAGTCTGATGGAGAAATATCACGGGTATTTCGAGACGATCCGTAGTTGCGGCTTTGGTGAAATCCCCATTTTGATCGACGAATGGGGAATGGCATCGGCGGGATTTTATAATCGCGAGGAATGTCCCGCATTGATGGCAAGAGAGAGTGAGGTGTTCTCGGCATATTTTGTGAAGCTGATCCATGATCTGATCCATTCCGATATGAGCATGGAGCTGTTGGCGATCTGCCTGTCGGGACAGCATGAAATGACGGAGGATTTTTCGGGCTTCCGCAATTTCTTTACCCTGAATTTTATCAGAAAGCCCATCTATAATGCCCATATTCTGGCGTCCAAGCTGGGAGAGAAGCTCCTTCAAAGCGAGGAACGGGAGAATCTGTTTGTCATTCCTACCAAAAACGAAAAGGGTGACTATGCCGTTCTGCTGTCCTATTCCTCTGAAAACTTCCGAGAGGATCTTCCCGACGTGGACGAGAAGATTGTATTTGCTGACGATATTTCGGACAAGACCGTTACGGTCTATTGCATCGATAAAAACAATACCAACCCCTACCGTATGTGGGAGAGAGCGGGCGAGCCCCAAATGACCGAAGCATTCCTGAAGGAGCTGCGCATGGAAGGAACTTTGAAGCCCATCCGAGTACAAAAGGGAAGCGAACCGATCACGATTTCCATGACCCCCAATGCGACCTATTTGATCACCGTAGAAAAATAAGGAGATAGAACATGAACTTCAACGACAGAGAAAAAATTATAGCGCTCACTCCTCTGTGGAAGGGAGAGAGATTCCCCGACGGCAGACCGAAGGTTCCCGACAAATATCTGGACGCTCTTTACGGCATGACCTTGGAAGAAGTATGGAAGCCTATCTTTGTCCTTGGCTATGAGCATCAGTTTGTGGGCGGAGGGGTAGCGCCCTTGCACACGCTTCACGACGACGGCAGAAAGCTTGTTGGCAGAGCGGTCACCTGCACGTATGCCCCCACCCGTCCCGACCTGCATGAGGTTCAATTCAACCGTGGCGCGGAGGACGGACTGAAGGGCAACTATAACCAATGGGTGATCGACTCTCTTGTGGAACGGGACGTGGTGGTCTGCGATATGTACGATAAGATCTACAAGGGAACCTTCCTCGGCGGAAACCTGACCACCGCGTTACATAACAGAACCAAGACGGGCGGCGCCGTCATCTGGGGCGGCATCCGTGACGTGGAGCAAATGAAAAAGGTGCCCGATGTGCAGGTCTATTACAGAGGGATCGATCCCACACCCATCCGTGAGTTTGTGATGAAGGATTGGAATGACATCACCAATTTTGGCGGGGCGGTTTGTCTGCCCGGTGACGTGGTGTTCGGCGCGGGAGGCGGCGTGCTGTTCATTCCCGCCCATCTGGTTGGTGACGTGGTGGAGGGGGCGGCCAAGACCCACGTCAAGGACGATTTCGGCTTTGAGATGATCGCGGCGGGTAAATTTACCACAGCGCAGATTGACCGAAATACCTGGTCGGAGGAGATGCTGGACATGCTCCTCGATTGGATCCAAAACGATCCCCGCGGCGAGGAATACCGCGATCTCGATTGGTCGAAGGAGTACGATCTTGCCCGCAACGGAGACCCCAACGACACCCAGACCGCACTGTAAAAAAACAAGGCGATCACA
>JAFVRI010000216.1 GCA_017504335.1 Clostridia bacterium | reverse complement strand
CCCAATCCCAACGATTATTTTGTGATTGAAAACGGCATCCTGCTCTCCTACACCGGCAAGGAAAGCGAAATTTTCATCCCCGAGGGTGTTGTCACGCTTTCTGCGGATGCGTTTGTCAATGCCAAAAGCTTAAAAATCATCCATCTTTCCAAAACACTGGAAACGGTTGAAGAAAAATGCCTTTCCAACTGCGAAAGCTTGGAAGAGGTACATGCGGCAGAAAACGGAAATCTTACCGAAGTCGGCGGGATGATCTTTTCTATGGACGGAACGAAAATCATCTATGTCAATAAAACGGAAAAGCTTCCGGAGGTACTGATTTTCCCCGAGGGACTGGAAGTCATCCCCGATTTCGCGTTTTCCGGCAGAGATGAACTCAAAAAAATCGTTTTCCCACAATCCATGCGAACCATTGGGGAATATTCATTCCAAATGTGCTCCTCTTTGACCGAGGTTGAGTTTGGCGGAACACGCGCAGTCGAAGATTCCGCGTTCCGATTGTGCATAGCCCTTAAAAAGTTGACTTTCCATGACGTTATCACTATTTATGAGGATGCATTCTATCTTTCTCCGATATCCGAAGTGGACTTTGGAAATCGGCTGCGTCAAGTACAAATAAATGCTTTTCGCGGAAACGAAATGACCGAGGTCACCTTCCCCGAAACCCTGAAGACCCTGTACCAACTTTCCTTTTACGGATCTATCCAAACGGTGTTCTTTGAAGGTGCTCCTTACCAATGGGAAAAAGTGGAGGTCGCGGGCAACGCCTTTGGACCAAGCTCCACAAATCAAGTGGAAATTGTGTGTTTGAAGGAGAACCCTGAGGAAAATCCGCTCCAATACTATTCCAACGGAAACGGAACCTGCTCGGTAGGCCCCTCCGCGAGCAGGCTAAACAGTGGCGTGATCGAAATCCCCCAAAAAAGCCCGGCTGGAGATGACGTGACTGCCATAAAGGATTTCCGAGACTGTGTCAACATTACGAAGGTCATCCTCCCCGAAAAAATCCAATCTTTGCCGAACTATGCATTTGCAGGATGTATCAACCTTGAAAGCATTGAAATGCCCGGCGTGCAACGGCTTGGGATCAGCTCCTTCCACGGTTGTGAAAAATTAACTTCGGTTGTGTTCCCCGATGCGCTGACGGTGATTCCGGAAAGTGCGTTTCAGGCTTGCAGATCTCTGGAAAATATAAATTGGCCGTCCGATCTGCGAATCATCAGAAAAACCGCATTTTCCGAATGTGATTCTTTCACAAGTATTACGGTTCCGCAAACGGTAACCACCATTGGGGAATGTGCGTTTTCCTATTGCCGTAATTTGGTTTCCGTAGACATGAGCCAAATGACCGTCACAAGCTTCGGATTCGGCGTATTTTCCGAATGTCACGCGCTCACCGACGTAGCATTGCCGCCTACCCTTCGGGAATTGGAGCGAGGGATGTTTGCAAATTCGGCAATTGAAACCATCACCATTCCCGATTCCGTCGTCGTTTGCCATTTGAACATGATGCCACGTTTAAAAACCGTCCAATTCGGCGCAAACGTCACCACACTTACAATGACTGACTCGACCGCGATAGAATCCATTACGATTCCCTCGACTGTTACAGAAATCGGCATTGAGGCCTTTAAAAATTGCACGTCACTGCGCACGGTAATCATTCCCGACACCGTAACCGCGATCCATAAGGTTGCGTTCCAAAATTGCACGGCTCTGGCATCGATCACAATTCCAAACTCAGTCACTTCCATAGGCATGAGGGCTTTTGAGGATTGCAAGGCACTCGCATCAGTAACAATTCCATACTCGGTAACCGCAATCGACGAAAAGGCTTTTCTGAACTGTACGGCATTGGAAACAGCGATCCTCCAAAGTCCCGTTGCGGGAACACAGATGTTTGAAGGTTGTTCAAGGCTGAAAACCCTTACCTTGTCTCAAAATCTAAAAGAAATCCCCATATTTGCATTCCGAAAGATTACATCCTTGGAAACCCTGATCTGCGAATCTTCCATCCTGACAGAATACATGTTTGAGGGATGTTCCAATCTGACAAGCGTAAGCTTATCACCCACGCTCCAAGAGATTCCCATGCAAGCCTTTTACGGGTGCAGCGCACTGAAAACAATCGTACTTCCCGATTCGCTTACGACACTTGGAAAGAGTGCCTTTGGAAACTGCACCAATCTGGAAAGCGTCACGATTCCTTATGGAATTCGGTCCATTTCCCAAATGCCCTTCCATGGATGCTCTTCTCTTCAAACAATTTATTATGAGGGATCCCGGGATATGTGGAATATATTGTTCAAGCCGGACAGCAATATTCCATCAAATGTCACCGTGGTGTGCCGGGATCATGTTGTATATCCCGAAGGATTCACAAAGGGTATTGCGGAAATCACGATCAGCGAGGACGTGGTCTTTGCGGAATTGGATGCAAGCTTCCGACCCACCGAAGGTACACATGAATTTATATTGGAAAAAGAGAACAATATAGCCTATCGGGTAGCTTACAGCGAAACACATAGCATCGTGTACCATTGTTCGCAAAAGGATCAGACATTTTATTACTGTATGATTCCAAATTCCGCGATCTTGATAATCGACGAATAAAGGGATCTCGCACTTGAATATATTCATTTTTTTGCATATATTCATTTTTTAAACAAGAGAAGCCACCTTCTGAAAGGCGGCTTCTCTTCGCTTTTTTCCGTAAATACCCCTGCTTTTAATAGAATAAATAGGTTGATTTCGGCGATAACAAATCTTTTTTCAAAAAAATGAAAAAAATTTCAAAAAAGGCTTGACAAATGAATATTTATGCGCTATAATAGCGGCATACAAAAAACAAATCATTTTTTTGGAGGAATCAAATCATGAAAAAATTACTCAGCATTCTGCTGGTGGCCGTGCTTCTGCTCGGCACCGTGGCATCGTTTGCATCGTGCTCGAACGAAGAAACGATCATCGTTCAAACCAACGCTTTCTTCGCTCCCTTTGAATACTACGACGGCACCGAAATCAAGGGTGTGGACGTAGAGATCATGAACATGGTTGGCGAAAAACTTGGTAAAAAGATTGAGTTTGAAAACGTAGAATTCTCTGCTATCATCGACAACGTTAAAGCCGGAGAAGTTTGTGATGCAGGCGCGGCCGGCATCACGATCACCAAAGAAAGAAAAGACAAGGTAGACTTCTCCACCCCCTACTACACCTCCGTGCAGTACGTGATCTTTGAAAAGGACAATGACGCGATCACAACCAAAACGGCAGACGGCACCGAGTACATCGTATGGGAAACTCTCGCCGGCAAGACCATCGGCGTGCAGACCGACACTACGGGCTGGATCTACACCGACGGTGAGATCAACGCAACCGCCGACAACGATTACGGCTATAACGGCGTGCTCTACGGTACCGATACCAAGCTCAACTGCTATGACAACGGACAACTGGCGGCAGATGCAATCACTGCTAACCACATTGACGTTGTAATCATTGATGAGCTTCCTGCGCAGTATATCGTTTCCAAGAACAGCTCCTTCAAATGCGTTCCCCTCTACTATTCGGGCGAGACCGACGCGGACGATGCTCCTGTAGAGGAACAGTACGCGATCTGCGTGACCAAGGGCAATCAGGAACTCCTGGATGCGATCAACGACGTGCTCGCAGAGTTGATGGTGAAGGATGCCGACGGCAAGACCGAGATTGAAAAGATGGTTATGACCCACATGGGCATGAACTGATTCAAAGCGAATACCTTTGCGAAAAAGAACGAGGCGTAACGCGGCGTTCTTTTTCGCATGTATGCTCTCAATTTCAAGAAAAAAAGGAACAAAAGAATGGATTTTTTTCATAAAATAATCGAGCTCTTCTCCACTCCCAAATACATGGAAAGCATTTGGGAGGGACTGAAAACCACGCTGATCATTTCGGTGCTCGCCGCCCTGATCGGCCTTTTGCTCGGAACGCTCCTCGCAATCGTTGCGATCGCCAAAGACTCCAAATGGACGAAACTTCCCAAGCTGATCTGCAAGATCTATATCACCGTCATCCGCGGAACGCCGATGGCGCTCCAACTCTTTATCATGGCCTACGTCATCTTCGCCATTCGCGGCTTTCCTCAAATCGTGACCGCAACCATTGCCTTCGGTCTCAATTCCAGTGCCTACGTGGCGGAAAACATCCGCGCGGGCATCTTGTCGGTGGACATCGGGCAAACCGAGGCCGGTCGTGCGCTGGGTCTTCCCGGAAGGACCACGATGCTGAAAATCGTGATCCCGCAGGCCATCAAAAACGTGATTCCCGCAATCGGTAACGAGCTGATCGCCTTGATCAAGGAAACCTCGATCGTAAGCATGATCGGCATGTACGATCTGACGATGGCGGCAAAGATCATCGGCAGCGGAAACAACATGGCAAGCTATATCGTTCCCATGACCGTGGTCGCGCTCTTCTATCTGGGAATCGTATATCTGCTCACCTTTGGAATCAAACTGATAGAAAAGAGGTTGCGTGCAAGTGATAAGCGTTAAGAATATTTATAAAGACTTTGGCACGCTCCGCGTGTTGAATGCCGTTTCCTGCGAGATCAAGGACGGGGAAAAAGTGGTGATCATCGGCCCCTCGGGAAGCGGAAAAAGCACCATGCTCCGCTGCATGAACCTGCTGGAATCCCCCACCTACGGGGAAATCTGGCTGGACGGCAAGCTCCTTACCCCCGCCGATCCCTACCTGCATCCCGCCGTGATGCAAACATCCAAGACCTACGCCAAGCTCTACGGCAAAATGCCCGATGAAGCGGAAGTGATTCGCGCCATTAAGGAAAAGGACCTCTTGAAAAAACACGAGGGCAGAGCCTATCAGGCGGCACTCAAAGAGGTGGAAAAGCAGAACCAGATCGATATCAACCTTGCGCGTCAGCAAATGGGCATGGTCTTCCAACACTTCAACCTGTTCAATAACATGACCGTGTTGCAGAACCTGACGCTCGCACCGGTCCAGCTCAAACTCAAAAGCAAGGAGGAAGCCGAGCAGCATGCCATGCAGCTCCTGACCCGCATCGGTCTGCAAGATAAAGCAAACGTTTATCCCTCTACCCTCTCGGGCGGTCAAAAGCAGCGCATCGCCATTGTACGCGCGCTGGCTATGAACCCAAAAGTGATGCTCTTCGACGAGCCCACCTCGGCGCTGGATCCCGAAATGGTAGGTGAGGTGCTTGATCTGATCCGTGAGCTTGCCGACGAAGGAATGACCATGGTGATCGTCACCCACGAAATGGGCTTTGCCCGTGAGGTTGCCGACCGCATCCTCTTTATGGACGGCGGACAGATCGTGGAGGAAGCACCTCCCGCCGAGCTTTTCACCAGTCCGCAAAATCCGCGTACCAAGGAATTTTTGAGTAAGGTATTATAAGGAATATGTTTTTGTGGGGAAAACTTTTGGAAAAGTTTTCCCCACACCCCTTTCAAAACTTTCCGCACATCTTTCTTG
>JAFVRI010000215.1 GCA_017504335.1 Clostridia bacterium | reverse complement strand
TTGGGACTGATATCCTCGGAAATCGCATGGTTCCAGGATGCCAATTACGTCATGCCGCTGTGTATTATCGTCGCGCTGTGGACCTCGCTCGGTACCGCGTTCCTGTCCTTTATCGCAGGTTTGCAGGGTATTGACAAGGCGCAGTACGAGGCAGGTGCCGTGGACGGTATCCGCAACAGATGGCAGGAGCTTTGGTATATTACCCTTCCGAACATGAAGCCTCAGCTGATGTTCGGTGCGGTTATGGCAATTACCTCGTCCTTCGGCTTCGGCGGAGTTGTTACCGCGCTTTGCGGATTCCCCTCGGTCGATTACGCGGCGCATACCATCGTGCACCATCTGGAGGACTACGGTTCAATGCGTTTTGAGATCGGTTATTCCTCTACCATCGCGGTGATTCTGTTCGTCGTGATGATCGGAGCGAATGCACTGGTTAAAAAAGTTCTTTCAAAGGTAGGATCGTGACATGGCAAAGAAGTTAAGAACAAGAAAACACAAAGTCGTCCTTGCCCGATCCAGAGGAGGAGATGCCGGAATTACATTTATCCTGGTGATCCTCGGTGCCTTCATGTTCATCCCGATGTACTACGTGGTGATTCAGGCACTCAAGCCTCTTGATGAGCTGTGGATGTTCCCCCCGAGATTTTACGTTTCCGCACCTACCGGCAAAAACTTCAAGGATCTGTTTACCTTGATGAGCGGAAACCTGGTTCCGTTCTCCCGCTACATATTTAATACGGTATTTACCTCGATCGTCGGCGTTATCGGAAACCTGTTCTTCTCCTCCTTGGCAGCATATGCTATGGCGAAGATCAAGTTCCCCGGCGGTAAGGGAATGTTTAAGCTGGTCAGAACCTCTCTGATGTTCCACCAGACCGTAACCGCTGTATGTTGCTTCATTTTGATGAGTGCTTTCAAGATGATCGATACCTATTGGGCAATCGTGGTTCCCGCGTGGGCAACCTCTTTGGGACTGTACTTGATGAAGCAGTTTATGGAAACTAGCGTAACCGACGCGGTGCTGGAAAGCTCGCGTTTGGACGGAGCGAGTGAGCTTCGAACCTTCTGGATCATTGCCATGCCGATGGTTAAGCCCGCATGGCTGACCCTGATTATCTATTCCTTCCAGGATCTCTGGAACAAGGGTGCTTCGATCTACATTCACTCGGAGCAGTTGAAGTCCCTGAACTACGCAATTCAGCAGATCACCGCGGGCGGTATCAAGCGTGCGGGCGCATCTGCAGCGGCTACCGTTGTTATGATGCTGGTGCCGATTCTCGTATTCGTTGTTTCCCAGTCGAACATCATCGAAACCATGGGATCCAGCGGAATGAAAGACTAAAGATAGGAGGAGAAACATGAAAAGAATCGTAGCAATCGTTTGCACGTTGTTGATGCTCGTTCTGGCTTTGGCTCTTCCTGTTGGCGCAAGCACTCCTTATCAGACCTATACCTACTCTATTTCGGGTTCAGCGCTGCATTCTCCCGATGCCTATATTCCTTCCAAGACCATTGACGCAAAGACCATGGGCTTGGCAGGAGAGGAGGGAGTAAACTTCCTGGCTCAGTATTATCCCGTGTTGCAGGAGCTTTGCGATCTGCGGGATGCCGCGAAAGCGGAGCTGGAAAAGGCACAGGCTGCCTTGGCTGAGGCTGAGGCTGCTCATGCAACCGCAAAAATCACCTCTCTGAAGAAGGTGGTGAAGAGTGCGGAGAAGGAATATGAGGATGTGGAAAAGCACATCGAAAACTACCTTGAGTGTAGTGGCGATTATGCACCGACCGCCGGCACAAAGTGGCTTAACCTCGCAGACATCTGCAGCCCCTGTGATATCGAGACCGATAAGGATCAGAACGTCTATATTGCAGATACGTATAACAACAGAATCGTTGTCCTTGACCGTTATTATAAGGTGAAGATGATTCTTCACTCCTTCATGAACGATCAGGGCATTCAGGACAAATTCACGAAGCCCGAGGGTGTTTACATCACCTCTGACCGCCGTGTAGGCGACGACTGGGTGGAAGGCCGCATTTATGTGTGCGACACCGAGGGTGGACGAATTGTAACCTTTGATTTGGACGGAAACTTCAAGGACATAATCGGTGAGCCCGATTCCGAACTCTTCACCTCCACCTACCGCCCTGTTGCGGTAGCGGTCGATAACTACAATCGCTTGTACGTCATTTCGGATATGACCTACGAGGGAATTATCGTTATGACCGAGGACGGGGAATTTACCGGATACGTTGGTGCCCAGAAGGTTGCCATCTCCGCATGGGAACAGATCTGGAGAAGATTCCAGTCCAAGGAGCAGAGAAGGCTCCAGAAGACTTACGTTTCTACGGAGTTTAACAACATTACCCTGACCGGTGATTTTATTTACGCTACCACCTCGGGTATCGATGAGGCACAGGTAACCGGTGCCATCACCGCAAAGTCCAAGACCGGTGACTACGCGCCTGTTAAGATGCTGAACGCCGCGGGCGAGGAAATCATGAGAAGAAACGGTTTCTATCCGCCTTCCGGTGAAGTTGACTTCAAGAAGCTGAATACCTCCGACGAATTCCTTGGCGGTGCTTCGATCATCGTTGACGTTGCCGTCGGACCCGAAAAGACCTGGTCGATCATTGACCAGAAGCGAAGCAAGGTATTTACCTATGACTTTGACGGAAACCTTCTGTTTGCCTTCGGTGACATGGGACGTCAGCTGGGTAATATCTCCAAGGATGCCTTGGCGGCAGTAACCTATCAGGATGGAAATATGTTGCTTCTTGAGAAGGCAGCAACCAACTCCTCCTTCACGGTATACTCCCGTATCGAGTACGGTGATATTCTGGTTCAGGCACTGGCAGACCAGAACGCCAGAAGAAGTGACCAGGCGATTTACAACTGGAGAGAAATTCTGAAGAGAAACTCCAACTTTGACGCCGCGTATATTGGAATCGGACGCGCGATGGCGCAGGCAGGTAAGTATGAAGAGGCTATGGAAATGTACACAGCCGCATACGATACCGAAAACTATTCCAACGCATATCAGGAGGTCCGTAAGGAATGGATCACCAAGTTCATTTGGTTGATCCCGATCGCTGTCATCGCCATTTGCGTGGGATGTAGCAAGTTCCTGGGACACGCCAAGAAGGTCAATAAGAGAGTATCCGTTACCAAGGGTAAGCGCACCTTTGGTCAGGAATTGATCTACGTATTCCACGTGATTTTCCATCCCTTCGACGGTTTCTGGGATTTGAAGCATGAAAAGAGAGGATCGGTCAGAGCGGGTACCACCATTCTGGTCATCGTTATCGCAGCATTCTATTACCAGGCAATCGGACAGGGATACATCATGAATCCTCAGGGACTTTATTCCGGAGTATTCTCTGTCGTTCTCAGCGTTTTGATTCCGTTCGGACTTTGGATTCTGGCAAACTGGTGCTTGACCACCCTGTTCGACGGTGAAGGAAGCTTCAAGGATATTTATATTGCGACAACTTACGCATTGCTTCCTCTGGCGCTGATCATCATTCCTACCACGATCGCATCCAACTTCGTTCTGTTGACCGAGGCAACGATTTTGAGCCTGATCAATACCATCGCCTTTATCTGGGCAGGTTTCCTGATCTTCTTCGGAATCATGGTCACGCACGATTACGGCATGGGTAAGAACTTTATCATTACTCTGGCAACGATCGTCGGAATGGTTGTCATCATCTTTATCGTATTCCTGTTCACCGTGCTTCTTGCCGATATGGTTAACTTCGTTACCAACATCGTTACCGAAGTACAGTTCCGCACATAATGGATTGGGAGGTTGATAACATGAAAATGAAAAAAGTAATATCGATTCTCCTTGCCATTCTGATGCTGGGCGGTGCATTCGTTACGGTTGTCGGTGCTGAGGAGAACGCAACAAAACCTTACGAGTATAAGACTTCTGCAGATTCCTGGAAACCGGATTATGCTACGGAAGTGCATGAGACTCCCGAGGATAAGCTGGAGAACATGGACTACCGTTACGGAAACGGTACATACGAGCTGTATGTGGATGCATACAGCGGAGAAATCGCAGTAATCAACAAAAAGACCGGAGAGCAGCTGTTCTCCAACCCCTATAATATCGCATCGCTGTCCGCAGCAAAAAGAATCAACAAGAACCCCGATTTGATGACCATGACCAGCAACGACGGTGACATGCTCATGTCTCAGCTGGTGGTCTACATGAAGGATGTCCAGACCAATAATATCTATCAGATGGACAGCTACAAGTACGCGGCTGCCAGACGGCAGATTAAGGTAAAGGAAATCCGCGGCGGCTTGCGCGTAGAATACTCCATCGGTATCGAGGAGACCAGAATCATGGCTCCCGACCGTATCTCCGCTGAAATGTTCGACGCGAAGATCCGTCCCTACATCGAAAAGGCTGCAGAGGAAGGAAAGATCGAAAAGAATCAGGCAGCCGACTTCTTTAACTGGTACACGCTGATTGATCCCGATGAGTTTGGTGAGCCCGGCTCCACCCAGAGAAATATCGCACTCGCTCAGTGGGGCGTTGCGATCACCTGGGAGGGCAAGTTCTACTCCTTGGCTCAGAACGGAATCGACAGCACGGATAAGAGAAGATTGGCACAGCTCATTACTGAGTATTGTCCTGATTACTCCTTTGAGGATATTGATGCGATGCATCTGAAAATGGGCTATTCCTCTGAGGAAACGGTAAACCCTGTTGTTAAGATGGCGTTGGAATATACGCTGGATGACAGCGGCCTTTCCGTCAGACTTCCCGCAAACGGTATCCGTTTTGACGAGAAGAGATACGTGATGGAAAACATTGAGATCCTTCCTTACATGGGTGTTGGTTTGTCCGATAACGGATACACCTTCTTCCCGGATGGATCCGGAACTCTCTTCTCCTTCAGCGAGCTGATGGCGAAGGGTAACAACAAGGTGCTGGAGGCTGCGGTTTACGGCGCAGACTACGCATATCAGAAGATTGCGGGAAGCTATGAGGAGATCGTTCGTTATCCTGTGTTCGGCTTGTACGAAAACTACAACGGACAGAACCGCGGCTTCTTGGCAATTATCGAAGAGGGTGAATCCCTGGCGACCCTGAGAAACTACAGCCGTAGATTTACGACCAAGGATGGCGACCATGTCAACGGCGTGAGAATCATCGTCAACCCCAGACAGAAGGACTCCTTCCAGTTGGCAAACGCAGGCGCGAATGCTCCCAGCTGGGAAGTTGTTTCCGCTAAGAAATTTACGGGAAGCTTCCGTATTCGCTACATCATGCTCAGCGATAAGGAGGTTGCAAACACGCCCACCTATGCTTGCTCTTATGTGGGAATGGCAAAGGCTTACCGCGACTATCTGGTCAAGAACGGAACCCTGACTAAGCTGACGGCAGATCAGGTGGATATGAACAATATCCCCCTGTACATCGAGACGCTGGGCTCTATGATGACCACCAAGAAGGTTTTGTCGATCCCGATTAACATGATGTCCGCGCTGACCAGCTTCAAGGATATCATGACGATCCGCAAGGAGCTTGCCGAAGAGGGCATTACCAACCTTCAGTTTATTCTGAACGGATATGCGGACGGCGGTCTGACCGGCGCAACGGTGCCCTACAAGCTGAAGTGGGAAAGCGCAGTTGAGGACGATGTGGACTTTGAGGAAATTCTGGCTGACGCAAAGGCCAACGGCTACGGACTTTTCCCCAACTTTGACTTTGCATTTGTTACCAATGATGAGTGGTTCGACGGTTTGGATCTGAATGATCATGCCGTTAAGACGGTAGAAAACCGTTATACCACCAAGCGGTTGTACAGCGCAACCAAGCATACGACGGTAAGCACCTTCGAGATTGCGTTGTCTCCCGCATATTTCAGTCATTTCTATGATAAGCTGTTGCCCGAGTATAAGGAGACGCAGCCGATCGGAATCTCGGTTAATACGTTGGGCTCCTATTTGAACTCCGACTTTGACGAGACCGAGCCCTATAACCGCGAGGAAAACAAGCAGTTCACCATTCAGGCAATGCAGGCGATCAATACACAGCTTGCCGGTGTGGAGGTGATGACCGAGGCTGCCAACGCTTACACTTGGAAGTATGTGGATCACATTACCGATATTGCGGTAGACTCCAGCCGCTTCAAGGATGCCTACGCAACGGTTCCATTCCTCGGAATGGTTCTGCACGGATATGTTGAACTGGCAGGAACTCCCGTTAATATGGAGGGTAACCTGGATTACGCATTGCTGAAGAGCATTGAGAGCGGAGCTTCCTTGCAGTTCTTGGTTGCATATGACAACACCAAGTATCTGAAGGACGACCCGATGCTCAGTGAGAACTTCTCGGTCCAGTACAAGATTTGGCGTAACGATATCATTGATATGTATAAGACGCTGAATGGCGTTCTGAAGAATGTGCAGACCAGTGCAATTACCAATCACCAGTTTATTTCCGGTGTGAGAGTACCTGATTTGGATGAGCTGGAGCGTGACGCAAGGCTCGAGCTGGAGGCATTGCTCGGAAACGAAGCATCTCGTGAATTCGCTGAGAAGGAAGCGGACAGAGCCGCTGCTTTTGCCGCAAGATGGGCAATCATCAAGGGACAGAGCATGGTGATCGACGCGGCCAAGTCCAGCGGAGAAACCTCCCTGAAATACTATGAGGATGCCATCGTTCGTAAGTATCAGGCAGAGCTTCTGAATAAGAATGATATCAAGGATCAGCTGACCGACTTGCTGAGCAATAAGAGAACCACCGATAAGGCAAGAGAAACAGCCATTGTTGCTTTCATTGAGGAACTGTATGAGGATGTAATTGCCGCTATGGATTACGCCAACGAGGTTCTGACGGTGGTGGATGATGCTAAGAATGCCGGTGAAGTGCTGAAGAACAGCTCCTTCAAGAAGGAAATCGTGGATGATCTGCTGGCATCTCTGGAGAATGATATCTTCAACAAGTCCCTTGAGACTGTGATGAATAAGTATACTCCCGAGAAGCTGAAGGCAACCATGCTGAATAACATTGTAAAGCGTGTATATCCGAAGATCAATGATATTCTGAAGAAGGCAGGCTCTAAGCTGACCATGGACGATATCGCAATTGCGGACTTTGACTATGAGATCAGCAACGACAACACCTCCGGCGTGCCCGGCGGCTCCGGAACGGAAGATAGCAACCGCTATGCCACCGATGCTAACAAGATCGTTCGTGAGACCTATGAAAACGGAGCGGATTTCCTGTTGAACTTCAATGATTATCAGGTAAATGTAACCGTTCCCGTAAATGGAAAAATGCACTCCTACACCATTGATGCCTACGGCTTCGTAGTGCTGAACTATGGTAAAAATTCGTGAAGGGAGGTTAACACATGACAACAACTCAGGTAAAAATGAAAAATACGTCAAAGAAAAAGAAAATAGCCTCTCTTGACAAGCGTAAGGCCAGAGGAGGATGGATCTTCGTCCTCCCCTTCGTCATCGGCTTTATTCTGATCTATCTTCCTATCGTAATTGACTCGCTGAAGTACAGCTTCTGTACGATGGAGGTTTCGAAGGGTGGAGAGCTTCCTACCTTTACCTTCGTAGGCTGGGCAAACTACGGGGATGCGTTGATCGGAAAAGCAGTTTCGGGAAATGCTTCCTTTATTCAGAAGCTGATCGAGGGTCTGTCCAACATGATCTTCGATATTCCCATGATTCTGATCTTCTCTCTGTTTATGGCAGTTCTGCTGAACCAGAAAATGGCAGGACGTGCGGTATTCCGTGCGATCTTCTTCGTTCCTGTTATTCTGGCAACGGGTCTGATGGAGCCGTTGCTGGCGGAGGGAATTGAAGCGGCAGACAGCTCGGGACTGGATGACGGTACCGGACGTGAAGGCGCGGATAGCTTGACGATGGTCGTTGAGAACATGATGTCCAATATGGCGGTCGGTCAGGGACTGGTTGATTACGTTGTTACGGTTATCAGTAACATCGCGGATATCATCAATCGTTCCGGTGTACAGATGTTGATCTTCTTAGCAGGATTGCAGTCGATTTCGCCCGCAATCTATGAGTCGGTACAGATCGACGGCGCAACCGCATGGGAGACCTTCTGGAAGATTACACTTCCCATGATCAGCCCGATGATCCTTGTAAACGGTGTGTATACAATCATCGACTCGTTTACACGAGAGAAGAACGTGGTCATGTCCTTTATTCAGAGCGTCAGCGGAGAGCACGGAGACGCGATCGGTTCCGCAATGTCGTGGATGTATTTCTTGGTGGTCGTTCTGATCATCGCGATCGTTGTCGGTATCATGTCGGCGTTCGTGTTCTATCAGAAGAAGGATTAAGGAGGTCGTAATGAACGCAGAAAATGTAAAAAAAGCGAAGTTTCGAAATAACCCTGCAGCGGATTTCGAACGTACGCCTCTGAAAGTTAAGCTGAAATCGAAGCTGACCTCTCTCTTCTTCCTGAAGAAGATTGTATGGATTGCGTTCCGTCTGGTACTTCTGGTCGGTATTGCATTCCAGATTCTGAAGCCCTATCTGCAGTGGTTGCCCGAGTCGATCATGGCTCCGGACGACTTCATTGACGTAACGGTTCAGATGGTGCCTAAGAGCATCTCCTTTGATATGTATAAGGCGGTGTGGCACGAGCTGCATTACTTCAACGCATTTTTCAACACCTTGACGCTTTCCGTGACCGTAGCATTGATTCAGACCTTTATCTGCTGCTTCATTGCATACGGCTTGGCAAAGTTCAAATTCAAGGGTAATAAGCTGGTGTTCATGGCGGTCATCCTTTCGCTGTTGATCCCCCATAAAACACTTCAGCTGTCCATGCAGATGAACTTCATGGACTTCGACGTGCTGGGTATTTTCCACTTCCTGAACGGTGGCGGAATCAATCTGTTCGGTTTCTCGTATACCAACGATTTCCTGGCAGCGATCGATATTATTCCCGAGAGCTGGACCATCTTCACGGATGGACGAGGCGCATATCTGTTGGATACCAACTGGCCCTTGATCATTCTTTCGCTCTTCGGTCTTGCCTTTAAGAACGGCTTGTATATCTTCTTGCTGCGTCAGTTCTTCTTCGGCGTGCCCAGTGAGCTTGAGGAATCGGCATACATAGACGGATCGGGTATTATGAAGACCTTCTTCACGATCATCCTTCCTCTGTCTGTTCCGATGCTGATCACGGTATTCCTGTTCGCCTTCTCGTGGCAGTGGACCGACGTGTTCTATACACAGCTCTTCTCCATTGACTCCAGTAAGAGCGTAACACTTTTGAAGGATTTGGTCGGACAGCAAATCAATACGTTGTCGCTGGTCAATACAGACCAAGCAACCTATCTGAACGCGGCAAAGCATACCTGCGGATTGATGGTAATCGCTCCGTTGGTTGTGGTTTACCTCTTCTTCCAGAAGTATCTGGTTCAGGGTATCGAGCGTTCCGGTTTGACTGCGGACTAATTCAAACAAATAAAAAGGATTGCCTTCGGGCAATCCTTTTTTGTATTTAATGATCGTTTCGAAATGACGACGGAGTCGTACCGTATACCTTTTTGAAGGCTCTGTTAAAGGCGCGTACATCCGAAAAACCGCAGTGAAATGCGATGTTGGTCATGTTTTCTTTTCCGTAGGAAAGAAAGCTTGTTGCTTTTCCGCAACGAAAGGCAGCGAGATGATTGCAAAAGGTCGTTCCCGTTGCGTTCTTGAAGAGATGGGCAAAATAATAGGATGAAAGATGGCATACTGAGGCAATTTCGTCCAGCGTAATGGGTTCGGTATAGTGTGCTTCCAGATAGATGTTGACCTTCTCCAAAAGGCTGAGGGAAAATCTCTGCTTTTTGTATTCGATCGGCGCGATACGCTGAATTTCGGGGGAACGGAGCATGGCGCAAAGAATTCGGGAAGACTGTTCCTTGATGGCGTATCCGTAGCCCTCTTTTTTATTTTCGTGTTCATTTCGTATGACCGCCGTGGCGGCGCGGATCGATTGATTCAGATCAGAAGCGGGGGAGAGCGGGGCGGGAAGAAAAAGATACGCAAAATCCGCGGATTCTTCGGAGTGCTTCCAAGAAAGCTTCATGATATGCATTATGTTTTTGCTTGGGGATTCAAAGCTGTGGATCTCACCTGGCATCAGGATGCAGAGATCTCCCTCCCGCAAAAGCAATTTCTGACCGTTTCTGTATAAATAAATGCTTCCCGAAATCATTTCCACCAATTCGATTTCATCGTGAAAATGTGATCCGCAGGTAAGGGTTATGGTATTGCTTTGAATGTAGGGATAATCCGAGGAGGCTCGGTTGTAGGTTTCCAAAAAGGATGAGGACATATGGCACCTCCGTTTTTTTGTTATTATAACACGCTCTCTTCAAAAAAGCAAGATGTGACGCAAAAATGGCATGATATGAATGTTATTATTTGAAAAATTATGATATAATGACCATATCAAGCCAAGGAGGGAAAATATGATTATTTGCAAAAACGGAAACAAGCTACAGATTCGGTCCGCCGAGGAGTGGATCGAGATCGAAGCATGGGAAACCAACGCGCTTCGTGTTCGGGCAACACGAAATACAGGATTTTCGGACGAAAATAAGGGAATTTCTTACGTTGCTCCTATGGACGTGGAGTGTGTCGCAGAGGCAAAGAGAGGAAGCATTCGAAACGGGCGAATCTGCTGTGAGGTTACAGGGGATGGCGTTCTTGGTTTTTACCGTGACGGTCAAATGATTTTGAAGGAATACGTTCGATGCAAAAAGGGGCGTAATTATTATGGCGTATGTTTGGATATTGCGGCGCGTCAATACCGTCCTCGTGGCGGAAACGAATATAGCCTAAGTGTATTGTTTGAAGCCAATCGAGGGGAAAAGATCTTCGGTATGGGGCAGTATCAGCAGCCTGAGCTGGATCTGAAGGGATGCGTGTTGGAGCTGGCGCAGAGAAATTCCCAAATCAGTGTTCCGTTTTACGTATCAAATCTGGGCTATGGCTTTTTGTGGAATCACCCCGGTGTGGGACAGGTCATGTTCGGAAACAATTACACGGAATGGACGGCAGAGGCGATCGAGGAGATGGATTATTGGATCGTGGCGGACGAAAATCCGCAGAAAATTCTGGAGTCCTTTACGGAGGTCACGGGACGTTCCCCTGCGTTTCCTGACAACGCCCTGGGACTTTGGCAATGCAAGCTGCGATATAGCACCCAGGCGGAGGTATTGGAGGTTGCCCGCGAATACAAGAGACGGGGCATAAAACCCGATGTGATCGTGATTGACTTTTTTCATTGGACAGAGCAGGGGGATTGGAAATTTGACTCCGAATGCTTTCCCGATCCCAAGTCAATGATGGATGAGCTCCATTCTATGGGGATTCGCTGTATGGTTTCCATTTGGCCGACGGTTTCCACAAAGAGTGAAAACTATGCTGAAATGAAGGCGAGGGATTTGCTCGTTCGGTGCGAAAGGGGGCTTGGTTATACCTTTGATTGGATGGGCCCCTGTGCCTTCTATGATGCGACAAATCCAGAGGCCAGAGCGTTTCTTTGGAGCAAGGCCAAGGAGAATTATTACAAATATGGTATCGATATGTTTTGGTTGGACGAGGCAGAGCCTGAATTCCAGCCCTATGAGTACGACCATTACCGTTATCATGCGGGACGGACTGCCAAGACTGCCGGATATTATCCCTCGAATCACGCACAGTGCTTTTGGGAAGGTCAGAGGGCAGAGGGACAGAACGATATTGTCAATCTTTCCCGTTGTGCTTGGGTTGGCAGTCAAAAATACGGCGCCGTGGTTTGGTCGGGTGACGTGGAATCCAGCTTCCGTGCTTTCCGAGATCAGCTTTCTGCGGGACTGAATATGGGACTTGCGGGACACGCATGGTGGACGACCGACATCGGAGGCTTTCGCGGAGCATATACGGACGATCCTGAATTCCGGGAATTGTTGATCCGTTGGTATCAGTTCGCTGTATTTACGCCCGTTCTGCGGATGCACGGAAATAGACTGCCCAAGATTCTAATACCGGGAAAGCTGGAGAGCGGACAACCGAACGAGCTGTGGAGCTATGGGGAAGAGAACTATGCCATCATGAAAAAATGGCTGGGTATTCGTTTGGAAATCAAGGATTATGTGGCATCTCTTTACCGTGAGGCATCCGAGAATGGATCGCCCCTGATGCGTACCATGTTTTATGAATTCCCAGAGGATTCAAGATGCTGGGAGATCGACGATCAGTATATGTTTGGCTCCAAGTATTTGGTAGCTCCCGTGATGGAATATGAAGTAAGAGAGCGGCAAGTATATTTGCCCGCGGGAAGATGGAAAAGCATCCACGACGAAACGGAGTACGATGGCGGACAGACGATCACGGCGGATGCGCCCATTGACATCATGCCCGTGTTTGAAAGAATGGCATAAAAAAGATGGGTCACTTCGGAGAAGTGACCCGTCATTTTTTATTCGGTAGGATTCTTTTTGAATCGGTGATAGGGAAGGGCGATGATCACACCGAGGATCATCAAGCCGACCCATACGAGAATGAGGTTGCCCCAACCGAGAGCGGTGGCGGCATTGGCGAAAATCAAATTTGCGGCAGCAGCTGCTATGTAGCTGAGAAAATCGATGTAGCCCGTGACCGAAGAGACCATGCCCGTATCCCGAAGGGAGGGAAGGTAACGGCTGAAAAGCATGGTTGCCGCTCCGTTGGAAGACATGATGGCAAGGATCATGCAGACGATATTGAGGATCGGTTGCGTGATCAGGTAGGTCAGGACGAAGAATACGGTCGCCGAGGTGAACATCAACAGGATGGTTTTATCCATATTGTGCCCCAGTCGCTCATAAATAAAGATGGCAACAAAGGTGGTCAGGGAGATGATCAGGGTGGCGACGGTGAAAATGGTTGCCGCATTTTTAGACGAAAAGTCAAGATGCTGAGACAGATAGGTGGGCATCCAAAACACCACCGAGGTACGCACAACACCCGTGAGAATAGAGATCAGAGAAAATTTGATGATCCGATGCTTGAGAAGGACACGGAGATTTCCGCTTCCTTTCTGTTGCGGAGGATATTGATTGTACTGAATGATTCTTTTTCGTTCCAACCGTGTGAAGCAGAAGAAGCCCACAACAGCCATGATGAAGAGGGCAACGCTGCTGACCGCAAACACACTCTGCCAGACAAGCAGAGAAGCGAGAAGTCCTGCGGTGGGGGAGCCGAAAAAGGAAGCAAAGGTATAACCGAGACTGCACCGTGTCGCATGGATCGGATCGGTATTCTCCGAGACCACTTTGGTCATAGGACCGTAGATCATGGACAGGCAAAAGCCTGTTATCGCATAAGCGATCATAGCGGCGGCTGGGAACATGACGATGTTGGAAAAGACCAGATTGGCAATGCCCGCTCCAAACAGACCAAGGCAGATCATCCATTTGGCTTTGATCTTATCGCCAACGGCGCCGTTGATCAGCTGTCCCACGGCATAAAAGATAAAATACAAAGAGGAAATACTGCCGATATAGGCTTCGGTATAGCCGTCCTCGATCATTTGAGGCGTGACGGCACTCAGAATGTTTCTTGTGATATATACGGCAAAATAAGAAATAGAGCAAAGGGAGCCAATCAGAATGGCATTTTTTGCCTTTGAACTGATTTGCATAATGGAAACCCTCACTTTCTTGCCCATTATAGCACACCTCTTTTGAATTGTCAATCAAAAAGCCGACAATTTTCCTGCGAAAACTGTCGGCTTTTTACTTGGATTTTTACTTCAGCATACCGAGAAGGGTTGCTTCTGCGGAAGCGAGGGCATCGGCGATCTTTGCGCGATCCGCACCGCCTGCCATGGCGTTGTCGGGGCGTCCGCCGCCCTTTCCGCCGGTAACGGCTGCAACCGCACCCACCAGCTTTCCGGCATGTGCGCCTGCCGAAACAGCATCCTTACCGGCAACTGCCTGGAAGTTCAGCTTATCGGGGGTTGCCAGAGCCAAAACGGCAACGGCATTGGGGTAGGTTGCCTTGATCTCGTCAGCAAGGCTTCTTGCCGCATCGGGCTGCATATCGTTGAGGGTTGCGGTAATGAGACGAACCGAACCGACCTCTACGGCAGAGTCGAGGATCGAAGCAAGCTTGGTAGAAGCCAGCTTTGCGTTGAGGGATTCGATCTCCTTCTTCATCGCATGAAGCTCACCCTGAAGCTGAGCGGCACGCTTCTGAAGATCGGAGGGGTTTTGCGCCTTCAACTCGGAGGCGGTATCGTTGATCAGCTTCTGCTGAGAAGCCAGAATCTCGAGGACGGCGTTACCTGTTGCCGCTTCGATACGGCGAACGCCTGCGGCGACAGATGCCTCGGAGGTGATCTTAAAGAGACCGATGGAGGCGGTGTTGGAAAGGTGGGTACCACCGCAGAATTCGGTGGAGAACTCGCCCATGCGAACCACGCGGACGATCTTACCGTACTTCTCTCCGAAGAGTGCCATCGCACCCAGCTTCTTTGCCTCATCGATGGGCATTTCGGTCATGGTGATGGGCTCACCTGCCAGAATATGCGCGTTGACGATCGCCTCGACCTTGGCGATCTCCTCTGCCGTCAATGCGGCAAAGTGAGTGAAGTCAAAACGAACATGGTCACGGTTGACATAAGAACCTGCCTGCTCCACGTGGTTACCAAGCACCTGACGGAGTGCCGCCTGAAGCAGATGGCACGCAGAATGGCAACGCATGGTCGCACGGCGGTCGGATTCCTCTACGGTAGCGGTCAGAGTATCGCCCACCTTCAAAGAGCCGTCGCGAAGGGTACAGATGTGCAGATATACGCCGTCGGTCTTTTTTGTATCGGTGACCTGAATGTTGGCTCCATCGGAGGTCATGATGCCCACGTCGCCAACCTGTCCGCCGCCTTCTCCGTAGAAGGGAGTACGGTCAAGAACCAGGGTGAAGTCACCCTCGGAAAGCTCGGTTACCGATTCGTTATTTTCATTCAAAATGGCAAGAACCTTTGCCTCTGCGGAAAGCAGCTCGTAGCCGCAGAATTCGGTCTTGGGAAGCTCAGCGAGCATCTTCTTGGAGCCCTCATCCCAGCCGCCTACGTTTCCGCGCGCGGCGCGTGCGCGATCCTTCTGCTCCTTCATCAGAGCGGTGAAGGTGTCCTCGTCAATGGAAAGTCCCTTTTCCTCGACGATCTCACGGGTAATATCCAACGGGAAGCCGTAGGTATCATAGAGACGGAAGCAATCCTCACCGGAGATCACGGTCTTGCCCGCCTCTTCGGCATCCTTGATGATACCCGAAAGGATGGACAGACCCGCGTCGATGGTAGCATCGAAGCGCTCTTCCTCGGTAGCGATTACCTTGAGGATGTATGCCTTCTTTTCGCCAAGCTCAGGATATGCGCCGATGTTTTCACCGATCACCACCTCGCACAGCTCGCAAAGGAAGGCACGGTTGATACCGAGCAGCTTTCCGAAACGGCAAGCGCGACGCAGGATTCTGCGAAGCACGTAGCCACGTCCCTCGTTGGAGGGAATGACACCGTCGCAGATCATAAAGGTAGCGGAGCGGATATGGTCGGTTACCACACGGATGGAAATGTCGTCCTTGGCATTGACACCGTATTCCTTGCCCGCGATGGAGCAAACGGTGTTCAGGATCTTGCGGACGGTGTCCACCTCAAAGAGGTTGTCCACACCCTGCATGACACAAGCCAGGCGCTCCAGACCCATACCGGTATCGATGTTTTTCTGTGCCAGCTCGGTGTAGTTGCCCTGACCGTCATTGTTGAACTGGGAGAATACGTTGTTCCAAATCTCCATGAAGCGGTCGCAATCGCATCCGGGCTTGCAATCGGGAGAGCCGCAGCCGTACTTGATGCCGCGGTCGAAGTAGATCTCGGAGCAGGGGCCGCAGGGACCGGAGCCATGCTCCCAGAAGTTATCTGCCTTGCCGAGACGAACAATGCGCTCAGCGGGCACACCGATCTTCTTGTTCCAGATCTCGAATGCCTCCTCATCGTTTTCATAGATAGAGGGCCAGAGAAGCTCACCGGGGATCTCCAACCATTCGGTCAGAAATTCCCATGCCCACGGAATTGCCTCTTCCTTGAAGTAATCACCGAAGGAGAAGTTGCCGAGCATCTCGAAGTAGGTGCCGTGACGGGCGGTATGTCCAACACGGTCCAAGTCGGGGGTACGGATACACTTCTGACAGGTGGTAACTCGGTTGCGGGGCGGGATCTCCTCACCCGTGAAATATTTCTTCATGGGTGCCATGCCCGAGTTGATCAGAAGCAGAGATTTGTCATTGATGGGAACCAGCGGAAAAGAGGGAAGACGAAGGTGACCCTTCGTCTCAAAGAAGGAAAGATACTTTTCGCGCAGTTCATTTAAAGAAGTCCATTGCATTGTTTTATGCCTTGCCTTTCTGAAAATAATATATCATCTTATTATATCACTCAGATGGGAAGTTGTCAATCTTTTTCACGCAAAATAATTACTTGGTTTTTCTTGACATGAGGGATGACATGTGATAGAATAAACAAGTACTGTTGTTGAGGATGTATACCACTCAAAATGAAACGGAGAAAAACATGAAGAAAAAATTATATGTGGCAATAGGAATTGCTGTGGCATTGCTTGTTTGTGTGGGCGTATGCTTGGTGATTTTTGGAGGATCCGATGAAAAACCGTCCAATGATTCCAATGAGCCGACGGTAAGCGATGAGGTGATTGAAACCGAAACAGAATCGTCTACGGAAACAGAAACGTCTGTAGAGACCGACCCCGAGGAGTCCTTGGAAACCGAGTCAGAGTTCGAATCGGAAACCGAAATCGAGTCGGAGTCCGAAGCTGAATCAGAGTCCGAAGCTGAATCGGAGTCCGAAATCGAGTCGGAGTCCGAAGCCGAATCGGAGTCCGAAGCTGAATCGGAGTCCGAAATCGAATCGGAATTCGAATCCGAGATCGAAGTCGGATCCGGAGTCGAGTCTGAGTCTGAATCGGAAACCGAGTCCGAGTCCGAGTCGGAATCTGAGTATGGATCGGAATCAGAGTCCGAATCTGATTCTGAGTCGGAAGAGGAAAGCGAAAGTGAAGACGGATTGCCGAACGAAGAGCTTCAGTATACGACGGACGGCAGCTATATTTATTTTGGTCAATACCCTCAGAAGGATGTAACCGACCCCGAAGTGCTGGCACGGCTTGCCATGGAAGTCCATGCCTTGCCGACATACGATTATGAACTGGACGGCTGGATTACCTATGGTGCCTATGCAAACGGAGAAGCACAAAATTATATGTGGTACAAGGATGTTGTCCTTGACGAAAAGATGTACCGCGGTGTGTATTTCACTTCTTACCGCGTGAAGGATACAACCGGCAACGACCCTTATACATATTTTGATATGAACACGCATACCACACTTTCGATGCAAGAAAAATACGGTTATGTTACCGAAACCGTATATTGGTTTGAATATGAGCCTATCAAATGGAAGGTGTTGACGCAAAAAGACGGATATGCGCTATTACTGTGTGCCAATATCATTGATGGATCGGCATATCAAAACGATACGGCTCTGACAGGGGCTCCCGACGGAACTCAGTTGAATCGCTATGAATACAGCACGGTCAGAGCATGGTTGAACCATGACTTTTATCAGACGGCGTTCACGCCTCTTCAGCAGGCAATTATTCAACTGACAGATGTGAAAAATGATGCGGACAACACGTCGTTCGGATCGGGATTTTCGGCTCCCGCCACACAGGACTATGTATTCCTGCTTAGCAACAGGGAGGTAAACAATGAGGACTACGGCTTCAAGGATAACTATGGCATTGATGGCGGGGATCATGACAGAGCCAAGAGCAGAGCCTTGACAAAATACGCGAAAGCGATCGGAGGTGTCGCAATGAGCGGAACAAACGGTGCTTGTGGAGACTGGTGGCTTCGTTCTCCGCATCCTTCGGGAACCAATGCACAAACCGTTCAATATACGGGAGGCATGTTCAGACAAATTGATATTCATCAATATTTGGGTATCGTTCCCGCTCTGTGGATCAAGCTTTGATGCTTTTAAATTGGAGCAGGACGAACATAATAAAAAACGGATTGTCATTTTGACAATCCGTTTTGTGTTTGGCTTTATTTTTTCTCATCGCACAGTGCGGCGCCGATGACGGTGGCGAACTGGGCGTTTTCGGGGATCAGGAAGCGGATGCCGAAGTTTTGCTCCAAGCCCTCAAATACACGGGTAATAGAGGGAAGGGAGGTAAGATTTCCCGTGAGGACCACATCCTTGATGCCGAAGCTTCTGGCGGCAAAGACAGCCAGCATGGCGATGGTCTCGGCTACCATGTTGGAGATACCCAGGGCAATGTCGTGCTTGTCGGCAATGTCCGAGAGCTTTCCGAAATTGGAGGCGGTGATCTCCTTATTGATCTGGAAGTTATCGTCTCCCGAAATGTCCCCGATGCGCAAATCCACCTTCGACAGATCTCCTTCCGCGGCAAGCTGCTCCAGATGATCCACGGTATCGACCCCAAGCATCTGACGGGAAAGCCCCACAAGGGTTCCTCCGCCCACACCTGTACCGCCAAGATATTCCGCGGCGGCAACTCCGTTCTTTCTGGTGGCATGAATGAGCGCCGTACCCGTGCCCATGCTGACCACGATGGCGTCGTCCAGACCCGACAGATAAAGGCCGCCGAGACCGACACACTCAAATTCCGAGACCTTCTTGCAGTTCAGGGAGTAGATGGGCTTATCCATAAAGGAGGATCCCACTCCCGTCATCAGCACGCAATCAATGTCGGAAAGGCTCAGGTTGTTTTGCATGGTGAATTTACCGAATGCGCCGTATACCGAGGTGATGGCATCGGTGGCTCTGACAAACAAAGGATCGATCAAGGTCTTTTGCTTGCCGTCGGTTTGAAAGCCCACGATTTTTGTGGTACTTCCGCCTACGTCAATTCCAATTACCGTTCTCATATTGAAAACCTCCTTCAAAAGGATGAAAATTCCATATATTTCGAATATATTATAACATGTTCTTGCAAAAAAAGCAATGGTATGGTATAATATTTCAGTAGAAACCCCAAGAAAAGAAAGGAATCTGATCAGTATGAACTTTGAAAATCCCAACGTAAAGACGCTGAGTGAGAAAAAACTCTATATTTTTGACATGGACGGAACCATTTATCTCGGAGGCATTCCCTTTGAGTTTGCCATCCGTTTTATTAAAAATCTTCGTAAGAACGGGAAGAAGGTTCTGTTTTATACCAATAACGCATCTCATACCAGCCCCTTCTATCTGCAAAAGCTGACCCGTCTCGGTTACGATCCGACCGCGGACGAGATCATGACCTCGGGCGATGTGACCTTTGAATTTCTCAACCGCTTCCGCAAGGGAAAATCGGTGTATCTGGTTGCCACCGATGAGCTGTGTGAGGAATACAGACAGAAGGGAATCAATCTCTTGAAAGGAGACGAGGAGAAGGCGGATATTGTCATTACCAGCTTTGATACTTCCTTGACCTATGAAAAGCTGAACAATGCTTGCCGCTTCATCCGTGAGGGGGCGGAGTATCTCTCTACTCACCCCGACTTCAACTGTCCCACCGAGAACGGATTTATTCCCGATAGCGGCGCCATTGCCGCTCTCGTCACCGCTTCCACGGGCAAGGTGCCGACCTACTTTGGAAAGCCCTACAAGGAGACCATCGAAATGATCGGTGAGGCGACGGGATACAAGAATGATGAGATGTGTATTTTCGGAGACCGTCTCTATACCGATATTGCGTTGGGCAAGAAGTTCGGTGTGACCTCGGTCCTCGTTCTGTCGGGCGAGACACAGCCCGCGGACGTAGATGCGGCTGAGCCTGCGGACAAGCCCGATTTCGTATTCAACTCCTTGGATGACGTGGATCACGTCATGTTCTCCTGACGCATATGGCATTTGATGCCGGAATGCTTGCCTGTACCCTTTGCGAGCTGAAAAAGACCGCTTTGGGGGCAAGAATTGAAAAGGTCTATCAGCCCGAGCGGGACGAGATCCTGTTGCAGATGCGAAGCTTTGAGGGCGGCAAGCGCTTGCTGATCAACGCAGGCTCGGGGAATCCTCGCATCGGCTTTACCGATGCCCCAAAGGAAAACCCACAGAATCCCCCTATGTTCTGCATGCTTCTGCGAAAATATCTGCAGGGAGCCAAGCTCTCGGAGATCACCCAAGCCCCCTTTGACCGTGTGGCGTTTCTCGGGTTTGATACCCGAGATGAGATGGGCTTTGAATGCCGTCGGTATCTCATTGCTGAGCTGATGGGCAAATACAGCAATCTGATCTTTGCGGATGAACAGAAGAAGATCATTACCGCACTCCGCACCACGGATTTTTCTCTGGATAGTCTTAGGCAGCTTTTGCCGGGTATGGTCTATACCCTACCTCCCGCGCAAAATAAGGATGACCCTCTGACGGTTACCGAGGAACGGTTTCTGTCGCTCCTTCGGGAAGCACCTGAGGAGAGAGGGGCGGACAAGTGGATCGTGGGGAGCTTTATGGGAATGGCGCCCGTGGTGGCGAGGGAGATCGTATTTCGTGCCACGGGACACACGGACACTCCCGTGCGGTACTGCTTTGCCGATGACCTTTGGCGGGAATTTTCCGCCGTCACCGAACGGATCCGAAGCGAGGCATTTGAGCCCTGTCTGATCCTTGCGGACGGCAAGCCCGTAGAGTATTCCTTCCTGCCGCTTTCTCAGTACGGAGGGGCGGAATGTCGCTTCATGAAAGGAGCGGGTGCGCTCTTCGATGCCTACTTTGAAACGAGAGACAAGGAGCAGCGGGTGCATCAGCGCGCTCAGGATATTCTGCGTCTTCTGACCAATGCCGAGAGCCGTATCCGAAAAAAATTGGAGATCCAGCGCATCGAGCTGGCGGAATGTGAAAAGGGTGTGGAATATAAAAAATACGGCGATCTGATCACCGCCAATATTTATAGGCTTTCACGAGGAGATACAAGAGTACTCTTTGATGACTATGACAATATGCGGGAGGACGGAAGCTTTCCTCAGATTGAGGTGACGCTGGACAACCGTCTGTCGCCCGCGGCAAACGCACAACGGTATTACAAGCGATACAACAAGGCGAAAAATGCCAAGGTGGAGCTTTCCCGACAGATCGAACTTGGAGAAAATGAGCTTGCGTATCTCTATACCGTCTTTGAGGCGCTGACCCGCGCCGAAGGCCCTGCCGATCTCTTGGAGATCCGAGATGAGCTGTACCGCTCGGGATATGCGTCGCGCATGAAAAATTACAGCGTGCCCAAGGCGCACAAGCCGCAAGTGATACAGTTCCGTACTCCCGACGGCATGCGCGTGCTTTGCGGAAAGAACAATGTGCAGAATGAGTATATTACCCACAAGCTGGCAGAGAAGCACGACTATTGGTTCCATGCCAAGAACACCCCCGGCTCTCATGTGCTGCTGGTGACCGAGGGAAAGGAGCCCACCGATCTGGACTTTACCACGGCGGCTGAGATAGCCGCCCATTATTCCAAGGCGGAGGGCGCCAACATTGCGGTGGATTATCTGCTTGCCAAGCACGTCAAAAAGCCCGCGGGAGGAAAGCCGGGGCTTGTGATCTATCACACCAACTGGACGGCATACGTGACCCCCGATAAGGATCGAATCGCCGCCTTGAGAATCGGAAAATAAAAAGAATCCCTTGGGCGACTACTGTAAAGCAGGTCGCCCAACTAAGTTTGCGGATAAAAAGACGGCTCACTTCAACGAGGTGAGCCGTCTGATTTTATTCGATAGGATTCTTTTTGATATGCTTGATGAGTGTGATGACACCGTCGATGCCGAAGGCTTTCACAAGCAGTCCGAGGGTGGATGCAAAGAAAATGATCCATCCGGAAAGGATTCCGCCCACAAGGACGATCAGACAATCGGTTAAGAGTAGCGCACGTCCGATGTTGAACTTGGAATATTTCTGTACAATCAAGGCGATGACATCGGTGCCTCCCGAGGAGGAGCCTACAAAGAACATGACACCGCTTGCCACGGCGATGATCGCGGCACCGCAGAATGCGGACAAGAAGGGATTTTCGATCAGGGGCGTTTCCCGGGCGAACATCGGTTCGAGAAGCGTAACAGCGGCGGTGGTCAGAACCGAGCCGACGGTGGTTCGGATGCCCATGCTCTTGCCCAGAACGAAAAACGCAAGGACGATCAGGGAAAGATTGATGACTCCGAGGATGAGCCCCGGTGAGATGGGAAGCCAAGCGTGGAGAATCACCGAGATTCCGCTGGTTCCTCCCAGCAATAGCGAATGGGGAAAGATCAACAGAAGCGTTCCGACGGCATACAGAACCGAGGCGCAGAAAATCAGCACATAATGCAGGACGGTCTTTTTCATTGAGCGGCTCCTTTCCCGGCGGCATTTGCCCGATAGTCACTGGGAGAGCAGCCCACGTGCTTTTTGAACAGCTTGCTGAAAAAATGGGGATCATTGTATCCTACCAAGCCACCGACTTGCTTGACGGGAATATCGGTGTTTTCCAGCAGTTCACAGGCGGCGCTCATGCGTCGGCGGATGATATAGGCGGTGGGAGACATCCCCATCTGCTCCCGAAAGACCGTGATATAACGGGAGTGGCTGAGATTTTCCAAGGCCGCCAGCTCGGGGATCTTTAAGTCGGTCTGATAGGAGGCGTGGATCACCCGCAGAGACCGTTCCAAGGGCTTGGATTCGCTCTTCTTCTGTATGTGTTCCGCAAGTCGAAGGAGGATCCGTTCCAATGCCGAGGCACTTTTGGGGCGGGAAAGAGGGGAGTCGAATTCAAAACAATCGTAAAGCTCCCGAAAGAGGGGAGCGATCTGCGGATCGGTTCCCGTATCGTACAGAGAGGGAAGGGAGCCGAAGCCACACTCCTGCAAAAATCGATCGACATAGGAGCCTGTAAAATGGACCCAAAGATAATTCATGGGAGCTTTTGCATCATACTTATAAATGTAATGGTAGCGAGGGGGAAAGATGACCGCGTGACCCGCACGGATTTGTTCGGAACCGTGGGGAAGAAAGACGATCATTTCGCCTTGCAACATATAAAGCAGGTAATAATCTTCCCGTCCCGTTGGGTTGTCGGTGGTGAAGGGAAAGGTGAAGCTTGCGTTTCCCGCACAGTTGACGATCAGGGGAAATTCGTCCGACTGTCTGCTGCATTTGTTCAATCCGCTGGCAGAGCGGTCGGGAAAGGCATGGTAACCAAAGCTCATGGCATCCTCCAAAACAGTAAAAAAGTATACCAAAACAGTAAATACGTCCATTGACAAGGCACTAAAACTATTATAAAATAGACGGTGA
>JAFVRI010000214.1 GCA_017504335.1 Clostridia bacterium | reverse complement strand
GAAAATCCTTCATCGCAGAAGCCCTGCCTGTGCAAGTTGCTGACGCATAATCTCCGTAATTTCCGTACTTTTTTTGTATACAGTTTTAGTCCTGGCCACGAATACTATATCGTAACCGGGACTGGTTTGGTTTGCCAACGGTGCAAATGCCGCGCGAATGACTCGACGGGCGCGGTTTCTTTGTACGGCGTTGCCGATCTTTTTACTTGTTGTGATGCCAACACGACAAATTCCCGCGCGGTTCTTGCTTACATAAGTAACCAACGCAGGATTTGTGTATGCTTTTCCGCGGCCGTAGGCACGGCGGAAATCAGTGTTGGATTTTAGTGTTTCAAATCCGGGCAAAGTTGTTTACCGAATCCTTTCGGATGTGATTCACCGGATCTTACGCCGTGTAAGCAGATTAGTAGCTGAGCTGCTTTCTGCCCTTTGCTCTGCGGCGAGCAAGTACCTTGCGGCCGTTTCTGTCCGACATTCTCTTGCGGAAGCCATGTTCCATCTTGCGATGACGCTTTTTGGGCTGGTATGTTCTTTTCACGGTAAAACCTCCATTCTGACCGGTATTTATAGGTTTTGGCTGCTAAAGAAGAACGGGAATAGGCTTTCCCTCACTTCGCAAGGACTAATTATACCTAAATAATTGCTCTATGTCAAGACCAAAAATAAATTTATTCTTTTTGTGGGCAAAAATACCAAAAAAATAATTTTTTTAAACTTAAATTAAAAAAACAAGACAATACTTGCATTATCCGTAAAAAAAAGGTAATATATAAACAGATCAGTGCAAAGGAGTTAATTATGGAACTGTTCGATAGAGCAAAAACCGATAAAAGATGGAATTTCATTGTCAATACAGCTTACTTTGTGATCATCCTCGGGCTTGCCTATTTTTTGTTTGACCGTTGCCTGAGTTTGTTCCTGCCGCTGCTGGTTGCATTCGTTGTTGCAATGATTCTGAAAAGACCGATTGCGTACATCGACAAAAAGACACCGCTTAAACGCGGGCTTATCAGTGTGATTCTTGTTTTATCCGTGCTCGGAATCGGCGTGGGATTGCTGGTGCTGCTCGGCTTTGAGGTGGCTCCTGAAATCAAAGGATTCTTTACTTATGTATACAGCCGCATCAACGATCTGCCGCAGTTGATTCTGGCATTCAAGAATTGGTTGTTGGGTGTGCTTGCGAACCTGCCCGAAAGTTTTACGGCAGATCTGAGCGTGACCGTTGCCGATTTTCTGGATAACCTTGCCGAAAACGGACTGGCAGGGCTGAATGTAAAAACCGATTCTTTCAACTGGACTTCCGTTCTTTCCACAGGCAGTGATATTCTTATCAACACCGTCGGTCAGTTCCCCTCGCTGGTGATCAGCTTTGTTATTACCATTATTTCTTCCGTGTTCGTCTGCTCGGACTATGAGCATATCCGTGATTTTATTCTTTCGCAGATGAGTGAAGAAAACGGCAGAAAGCTGTATCATGCAAAGCAGCTTGCTGTTTCCAGTATGTTCAAAATGGTCAAAGCATACGGTATTATCTTTTTGATCACGGCATTTGAAATGACCATTGCCCTTTCTGTGCTGAAACTCATCGGGGTGTATAAGTCAGATTATCTGTTTATTATCGCCATCCTGGTTGCGCTGGTGGATATCATCCCCGTGCTCGGTACAGGTACCGTTCTCATTCCTTGGGGAGTTGTTTCTTTGCTGACCGGAAAAATCGGACTTGGTATCGGTTTGCTCATCACCTATGCCGTGGTGCTTGTCATCCGTCAGGTGCTGGAACCCAAACTGGTTTCCGGCCAGATCGGCTTACCGCCCATTGTCACCATCACATCCATGTATGTCGGTACAAAGGTGTTGGGTGTGTTCGGCTTCTTCATTATGCCGTTCCTGGTTACCATTGTCAACGAAATGAACAAGGCCGGTATCATTCATCTGTTTAATCCCATAAAGAAGAAAGTTGCTGTTGATGTGCCTGCCGTAACGGAAGAACAGAAGGATGATTCGGCTTCAGCGCAAACGTAATTGCATGCGGAGGATGCTATGTTCGGAATATTCTCTTTTTTGGCTGCAAGCACCTCGGTGCTGAATGAGATTGATATCACCAATCTGTTGGCAGCGTTGCTGGCAAGTGTTATTGATGTGCTTGCAAACAGCAACACAACGGCTGTTGTTTTTTCCCTGACAGGGGCATAATTTGCTTTTTTGCGCCATCGCTCTGCGGTGGCTTTTGTTTTTTTGCTATACCATTATAATATAGAGGAGTTGTTTTGCATGGAATGTCTGTATTTTTCTTCGGCAATTGTTACATTGTGGAAAAACAGTGAAGACCCGATTGTTCGTAAATTATGTGCAACAGCGCTTGCGGCGGCTGAAAATGCACTGCAACTGCAAGTGGTTTCCGAGGCTTCGGTGCAGGTCAACGGCGAGGGCTATGTTGTGCAGCACGAAAATTACGGCGATGCCTGTGGTCCCTTCTGCGGCAATATGCTCAACCTTGCATTCGGATATTATTATACGCAGGATGCGGCTTATTTTGAAAAAGCAAAAGAACTCATGCTGGCTTACGCACAGTATGAAAAATGGCACGGCAAAGGTTTTAAAGGCAGAGGGGAACTCAATACGGGACATTTCTGCGTGGGTATGGCATACGGTTATGCCTGTTTCGGCAGTCTGCTGACGGATGCAGAACGTGAAATCATTGTGCAGGGTACATACAAACTCGGCATTCTGCCGTTGCTGGAAGACTGGCTGTTGCCCGGTACAAAAATCCATGCGTTTGACACCATGGGGCATAACTGGTGGCCCGTGTGTGTCAGCGACGGTGCTTTTGCCGCCATCATCATGTGTGATGCACTGCCTGATGCAGAGCATCTTGCAGACCTTGCCGCCAGCGGTCTTGCGCAATGGTTTGCATACAAGGGAAATCCTGTCAATAATAAACTTGCAAGCATTGATAACGGCGCTTTCTATGAAGGGGTCGGTTATTACAATTATACATTGAACGAATACCTGCAATTCGCATACGCATACGAAAAAATCAGAGGCAAGGCTCCTTTTGATGACCGTGCTGTTATGTCTGCCGCGGCTGATTTCTTTGTGAACACTGCCTATCCGTCTTCGCAGGATGATTACTTTGTCGGTTTCGGTGATTGCGACGGCAACGGTTTTTCGGACTGTGTTCTGTATCTGCTTGCCCGATTCCCCGAATTGGCAACTTTGCGGTGGTATGTGCAGAACAGAACGAAACACACCACCGATTCTGCCGTTTTTCGTCTATTACATTATAATAATATATATTCGCTTCCCGTGCAGACACCGTCACAGTTGTCTGTTTGCTATAAAAACAACGGTTGGGCAATCTTTCGCGACAGCTTTGCAAAAGACAGCACCATGCTTGCCGTCAAGTGCGGCGACAGCTGGAATCATTCGCACAACGATGCAGGTCATTTTATTCTGTACCGCAACGGAAAGTATGAAATTTTTGATTCCGCTTGTTGCAGTTATGCCAATGAGATTTACCGCGATTACTATGTGCAGTCCTATTCGCACAATGTGGTGCTGTTCAACGGCAAAGGCCAGGATTGGAGAGATCATCATGATCATATCCGTATGCGCGGAAGATTATATCACTTTACGGACGAGCCCGGATTTCGTTATGTTGTTGCCGATGCCACGGGTCCGATGGGCAGATGGTTCCGCAAGCACCTGCGGCATTTTGTGTGGCTGAAAGATTTTATCCTTATATATGATGATATACAGAGCTATGAACCCGGTACGGTTTCCTTCCTGCTGCATGCTGAAGAAAACAGTTGCTTCAATATGCTGACCCCTTGCAGTGTTTCCGAGCCGCACGGCTATATCGGAAACGATGTGCAGAATTGTACCTATCTGTCTTATGACCAACCTACGGACGAGGGCGGCAGGGCAAAGTTTATATCTGTGCTGTCCCTGCATGACGGTCTGAATCCGACTATGACCGAAGAAGACTACGGATTTCATGTGCAATGCGGTGACACAACGGTGTATATCAACCTTTCAAGTGACGGACGCATCATGCACAACAACTGTCTGACCGAAATGGGCGGGTATTTTACTGATGCAATTATGCTTGCAGAGGTCGAAAATGACATTTTTGCTGTCAATGCGAGTGTGATTCGCAGGAACGGAGAAATAATTTTGGATTCTTTGGCGAGAACTACAAAAAAAATTAAAAAAAATCTGCAAAATAACTAAACTTTTTTAAAAAAGTTCTTGCAATTTGCATAATGGTATGCTATAATACCCGTGCTTGGAATGGATGGGCATATTATGCCTTGAGATTTTCAGGCAGATGTGCGATGATGTGGGATGTGGCTGCACACTGATGCAGGGAACTCCCGCGGAGTATGTCCGATTTTCAAACCGGGCGAAACAAGCCGATGCCAAGGGGGATATCCGCGCCTTAACCGGATTTTTCCCACCAAGGCACAATTCTGCTGTCAGCTCCGGAAATATTTTTCCGGAGTTTTAAAACGGGGAAGGATGAAACACCCGGCTCCGTTGCAGAAAATCCGAATCGGCTGTCGCCAAACAACAAGGAGGCAAATCACATGGCAGTTAAGGAAAAGATCAGAATCAGACTCAAAGGTTACGATCACAACCTCGTTGACAAAGCAGCAGAGCGTATCGTCGAAACCGCAAAGCGCACGGGCGCACAGGTATCCGGCCCCGTTCCGCTTCCCACCGAGAAGGAAGTTGTTACTATCCTTCGTGCTGTTCACAAGTACAAGGACTCCCGCGAACAGTTTGAACAGCGTACCCACAAAAGACTCATTGACATCATCAGACCCACCAGCAAGACTGTTGAGGCTCTGACAGGTCTTGAGCTTCCCGCCGGTGTTGACATTGACATCAAAATCTAACTAAAGGTGTCGATGCCCTATATAAATAGGTCACCGCAGGTCAAGTTGACATGCAGTCAACCAATAATCTGACAGGAGGAAAAAACAGATGAACAAAGGTCTTATCGGAACAAAAGTCGGCATGACCCAGATTTTCGACGCAAACGGAAACGTTGTTCCCGTAACCGTCATCATCGCAGGTCCTTGCGCGGTTGTTCAGAAGAAGACAAACGAGAAGGACGGCTACGAAGCTGTTCAGCTCGGCTACGGCGATGTCAAGGCATCCCGTGTCAACAAGCCCATGAAGGGTCACTTCGCAAAACTTGACGTGGCTCCCAAGAAGGTTCTGAAGGAATTCAGATTCGACGATTGCGCAGCATTCAACACAGGTGATATCCTGAAAGCTGACGTATTCGCAGCGGGCGACAAAGTAGACGTTTCCGGCACCAGCAAAGGTAAGGGTACCGCAGGCGTCATCAAGAGATGGAATATGGCAAGACTCAAGGAAACCCATGGTACGGGTCCTGTCGGCAGACACGGCGGCTCTATCGGCGCCTGCTCCGACCCCTCCAGAGTTTTCAAGGGAAAGAAAATGTCCGGCCATCTCGGCAGCGAAAAGGTCACCATCCAGAATCTGGATGTCGTAACGGTTGATGCTGAAAACAACATCATCGCCATCAAGGGTGCTGTTCCCGGCCCCAAAGGCGGCACGGTTGTTATCACAAATGCCGTTAAGAAAGCGTAAGGAGGAATGAAAGATGCCTAACGTAGCAGTATTCAACATGGCAGGCGAAAAGGTATCCGAGCTTGCTCTCAACGAAAGCGTATTTGCAGTTGAGCCCAACACCTCGGTCATGCACATGGCTGTCATCAACTATCTTGCAAATCAGCGTCAGGGTACACAGTCCACCCTTACGAGAGCTGAAGTCAGCGGCGGCGGAAAGAAGCCCTGGCGTCAGAAGGGAACAGGCCGCGCAAGACAGGGTTCCACCCGTGCTCCTCAGTGGTATCACGGCGGTATCGCACTCGGCCCGAAGCCCCGTTCCTACAACTTCACCATCAACAAGAAAGTCAGACAGCTTGCTATCAAGTCTGCTCTTTCTTCCAAGGTTCTCGCTAACGAACTCGTCGTTCTCGAAAACCTGACCCTTGAAGCCATCAAGACCAAAGAGATCGTCAAGGTTCTCTCTGCTCTGAAGGCAGGCAAAAAGGCACTCATCGTTCTTCCCGAAAAGGATGACGTTGTTTACCGCAGTGCAAGAAACATCGCAGGCGTTAAGGTTTCTCCCGTGAACACCATCAACACCTACGACATTCTCAATTGCGATACTCTCATCGTTCTCAAGGACGCTGTTGCCAAGATCGAGGAGGTCTATGCAAAATGAAATACGCACAGGATATCATCCTCCGTCCCATCGTAACAGAGGAAAGCATGCTCAACACTGCTGAAAAGAAATACACTTTCGCAGTTGCTAAAGATGCTAACAAGTATCAGATCGCAGACGCTGTTGAAGCTATCTTCGGCGTTAAGGTCGAAAAGGTTAATACCATCAATGTTCGCGGTCATCTTCGTCGCTATGGTCGTTTCGAAGGCTACAAGCCCTCCTGGAAAAAGGCTATTGTGACTTTGACAGCCGATTCCAAGACCATCGAGTTCTTTGACGGAATGTTCTAATCAAGACCGTCCGGGTTGGCGATGTATGGAAATAGCCGTCCGCTAAACCTCCCGGATATGAACACTTATTTCAAAATTATGAAAGGCGTGTGACTGAAAATGGCTATTAAAGTCTACAAACCGACTACCAACGCTCGTCGTAACATGTCGGTTACAGATTACTCTCATCTGTCAAAGGTCGCTCCCGAGAAGAGCCTTCTTGAACCCCTCAAGAAAACTTCCGGCCGCAACAGCTACGGCAGAATCACCGTTCGCCATCACGGCGGCGGCAACCGCAAAAAATATCGTATCATCGACTTCAAGAGAACCAAGGCAGGTGCTGCAACCGTTCTTACCCTTGAATACGATCCCAACCGTTCCGCACACATCGCTCTCGTTCAGTACGAAGACGGCACCAAGAGCTACATTCTTGCTCCCGAAGGCCTGAAGGTCAACGATGTTGTTGAAGCAGGTGCAGGCGTTGACATCAAAGTCGGTAACGCTCTTCCCCTTGCAAACATCCCCGTAGGTACTTTCGTACACAACGTTGAACTGTATCCCGGCCGCGGCGGCCAGCTTGCAAGAGCAGCAGGTAACGCAGCACAGCTTATGGCTAAAGAAGGCGTTTATGCTCTTCTTCGTCTTCCCTCCGGTGAACAGAGAAACGTTCCCGCACAGTGCATGGCTACCATCGGCACCGTCAGCAACGCTGATCACATCAACGTTAAGATCGGTAAAGCAGGTCGTACCCGTCACATGGGCATCCGTCCCACAGTCCGCGGTTCTGTTATGAACCCCTGTGACCACCCCCACGGTGGTGGTGAAGGCAAGTCCCCCATCGGCCGTCCCGGCCCTGTTACTCCCTGGGGCAAGCCCGCACTTGGCTACAAGACTCGTGCAAAGCATAAGCGTTCCGACAAGCTGATTGTCAAGCGCCGCAATGCGAAATAAGCGGAAAGGAGACAATAAATAATGGGTAGAAGCGTTAAAAAAGGACCTTTTGTGCAGCCCAAACTGCTTGAAAGAGTCGAAAAAATGAATCAGAATGGCGAAAAGATCGTCCTCAAGACGTGGAGCCGCAGCTCTACGATCTTCCCCGAATTTGTTGGTCACACCTTTGCCGTTCACGACGGACGCAAGCATGTTCCGGTATATGTTACCGAAGACATGGTAGGTCACAAACTCGGCGAATTTGCTCCGACCAGAACCTTCAGAGGTCACGCCGGCAGCAAAACTTCCAACAACGGTAAATAATCGGTCGAAAGGAGTGTAAATTATGGAATCAAGAGCAAAAGCGACTTTTGTGCGTATCGCTCCCAGAAAGGTGCAGATCGTTCTGGACCTGATCCGCAACAAGCCCGCAGATGAAGCTATGGCAATCCTGAATTTCACGCCCAAGGCCGCGTGTGAACCGCTTGCAAAGCTTCTTAAGTCCGCAATCGCAAATGCGGAACATAACTACAATATGGATACCGACAGACTTTATGTTGCAGAATGCAGCGTATGTCAGGGTCCCACCCTCAAGAGAATCAGACCGAGAGCACACGGCCGTGCGTTCAGAATCAACAAGAAGACGTCGCACATCACCCTTGTACTCAAGGAAATTGAGGAATAAGCGGGGAGGAGGAATAAACAATGGGTCAGAAAATTAATCCTACCGGTTTGAGAATCGGTGTCATCAAGGATTGGGAATCCCGCTGGTATGCAAACAAGGCTACCTTCGGCGACACCCTCGTAGCAGATTACAACGTTCGTGAATACCTCCTCAAGTCCCTCGAGTCCGCAGGTGTTCCGAAAATCGAAATTGAGCGCGACCCCAAGAGAGTCCGCATCAACATCCACTGCGCAAAGCCCGGCATGGTTATCGGCAGAGGCGGTGCTGAAATTGAAAAGATCAAGGCAACCTGCAAGAAAATGCTCGGCGGCGACAAGGAAGTTTACATCAACATCATCGAAATCAAGCAGCCCGACCTCAATGCTCAGCTCGTAGCAGAAAAGATCGCTCTGCAGCTCGAAAAGCGTGTATCCTTCCGTCGTGCAGTCAAGCAGGCTATCGGCAGCACCATGAGACTCGGCGCAAGAGGTATCAAGATCCAGGTCGCAGGCAGACTCGGCGGCGCTGAAATTGCTCGTACCGAAACTTACAAAGAAGGTACGATCCCGCTTCAGACCATCAGAGCTGACATCGACTACGGTGTAACAGAAGCCAAGACCACTTACGGTCGTATCGGCGTTAAAGTTTGGCTGTACAGCGGCGAAGTCCTTCACGAAGGCCGTGCCCGCAACAACAACCAGAGAAGAAACAACAATCAGAGAAGAGACAGGAGGGCGTAAAGATGTTATTGCCTAAGCGTGTAAAATACCGCAGACAGCAAAGAGGTCGCCTTAAGGGCGAAGCACATCGCGGCAATAAGGTTAACTACGGCGATTTTGGTCTTGTGGCTTGCGAGCCCGCATGGATCACCTCCAACCAGATCGAAGCAGCCCGTATTGCCATGACCAGATCCATTAAGCGTGGCGGTCAGGTTTGGATTAAGATCTTCCCCGATAAGCCCATCACCGAAAAGCCTGCTGAAACCCGAATGGGTTCCGGTAAAGGTTCTCCGGAATACTGGGTAGCAGTTGTAAAGCCCGGCAGAGTCATGTTTGAAATCGCCGGTGTTGAGGAAGCTCAGGCTCGTGAAGCTCTGCGTCTTGCAGCAGCTAAACTGCCTATCAAGTGTAAAGTATTGACCAAGGAAGAACAGGGTGGTGAGCAAGAATGAAAGCCAGTGAAATCAGAGCAATGACCATCGAAGCGATGGACGCTGAACTCCTTAAACTCAAGGAAGAGCTTTTCAATCTGCGCTTCCAGCAAGCCATCAACCAGCTTGACAACCCGATGCGCATCAGCGCCGTCAAGAAAGATATCGCCCGTATCCTTACGGTTAAGCGCGACATCGAACTGCACGGCAAGGATGCCTGAGTCAAGGGAGGAAGCATAAATGGAACGTAATTTGAGAAAAACCCGCGTCGGTATTGTTAAGAGCGACAAAATGGACAAGACAGTTGTTGTCGCTGTTCAGGATAAGGTTCGCCATCCTCTTTACAAGAAGATCGTTAACCGTACCATCAATCTTAAGGCACACGACGAAAACAACGAATGCGGTATCGGTGACCGTGTTCTTCTGATGGAAACCAGACCCCTCTCCAAAGATAAGAGATGGCGTGTGGTTGAAATCATCGAAAAAGCTAAATAAGAAGGAGGCACATTATGATTCAGCAACAGACTTTACTCAAAGTCGCCGATAACACCGGTGCTAAGGAGCTTATGTGCATCCGCGTACTCGGCGGTACCGGCAGAAAATATGCCAATATCGGTGACGTTGTAGTCGCTTCTGTTAAAAAGGCTACTCCCGGCGGCGTTGTGAAAAAAGGTGATGTCGTGAAGGCAGTCATTGTTCGCTCCGCAAAGGGTGTCCGCAGAGACGACGGAACCTATATCCGCTTTGATGAAAATGCAGCCGTTATTATCCAGGCTGACAAGAACCCCAAGGGTACCCGTATTTTTGGGCCTGTGGCAAGAGAACTTCGTGACAAGGAATACACGAAGATCCTCTCCCTCGCTCCCGAAGTACTTTAATCGGAGGTGCGCAATGAGTAATAAAGTACACGTTAAGACCGGCGATACCGTTATCGTTATCAATGGTAAAGACAGAGGCAAGACCGGCAAGGTTCTGCAGGTCAGCCCCTCCGAAGGCAAGGTCATTGTTGAAGGTATCAACATTGTCACCAAGCATGTGAAGCCCCGCAGAATGGGTGAGGCAGGCGGCCGTATCGAGGCTGAAAGTGCTCTGTATGCAGACAAGGTTCAGCTTGTTTGCCCCAAGTGCGGCAAGGCTGTCAGAGTCGGTCACCAGATCGATTCCAAGGGCAACAAAGTTCGCGTCTGCAAAAATAAAGATTGCGGCGCACAGTTTTAATGAGGGAGGACGATCATAATGGCAAGACTTAAAGAAATGTACAAAGCCGACGTCGCTCCGGCTCTCATGAAGAAATTCAACTATAAGAGCGTTATGCAGATTCCGAAGATTGATAAGGTTGTTATCAACGTCGGCTGCGGCGAAGCTCGTGAAAATCCGAAGGCTCTCGATGCCATCTGCGGCGATATCGCACAGATCACCGGTCAGAAACCCGTTGTCTGCCTGGCAAAGAAGTCCGTCGCTAACTTCAAGCTTCGTGAAGGTATGCCCAACGGTGTTAAGGTTACGCTCAGAGGCGAAAAGATGTACGAGTTCCTCGACAGATTCTTCAACCTCGCTCTTCCGAGAGTGCGTGACTTCAGAGGTATCAACCCCAACTCCTTCGACGGCAGAGGCAACTACGCTGTCGGTATCAAGGAACAGCTGATTTTCCCCGAAATCGACTACGATAAGATCGACAAAGTCCGCGGTATGGACATCTGCATCGTCACTACCGCACAGACAGACGAAGAAGCCAGAGAACTTCTTGCTCTCATGGGCGCTCCGTTTGCTAAATAAGGAGGGGAAAGATAATGGCAAAGACATCTAAGAAAGTCAGTCAGGCAAGACCCGCGAAGTTTTCAACAAGAGCTTACAACAGATGCAAGATCTGCGGAAGACCCCACGCTTACCTTCGTAAGTATGGTGTATGCCGTATCTGCTTCAGAGAACTGGCACACGCCGGCCAGATTCCCGGTGTTAAGAAAGCAAGCTGGTAATTATAGCTTTAAGTAAAGGAGGTTTACGGCATGCAGATTACCGATCCCATCGCTGATATGCTTACCAGAATCAGAAACGCAAATTCTGCTAAGCACGACACGGTGTCCGTCCCCGCATCCAATATGAAGAAGGCTATCGCCCAGATTCTTGTTGACGAGGGATACATTAAGAGTTTTAAAGTTGTTGACGACGGTAAGCAGGGCGTTATCGAAATCGCTCTCAAGTACGGTCCCAACAAATCCCAGGTTCTCATGGGTATACGCAGAGTTTCCAAGCCCGGCCTGCGTATTTATTCCGATGTAGAGAATATGCCGAAAGTCATGAAAGGTCTCGGCATTGCAATTCTCTCCACATCCAAGGGTATTATGACCGATAAGGACGCTCGCAAAGCCAACATCGGCGGCGAAGTCCTTGCATATGTCTGGTAAGGAGGTACAAAGGGATGTCTCGTATTGGCAGAAAGCCCATTACAGTTCCGGCAGGTGTTGACGTCACCATCGACGGCAATGCAGTCACCGTTAAAGGTCCCAAGGGTACTCTTTCCGGAACATTCAACAGCAACATGAGCATCGAGCTTGATGCCGGCGTTATCACTGTTTCCCGTCCCAACGATGAAAAGGAAAACAGAGCTCTGCACGGCCTCACTCGTACCCTCATCAGCAACATGGTCGAAGGCGTAAGCAACGGCTTCAAAAAGGAACTTGAAATTGTCGGTGTCGGTTACCGTGCCGCAATGGAAGGCAAGAGCGTTGTTCTTACCATCGGCTATTCCCACCCGGTGAAGATGGATCCGCCCGAAGGTGTGACCATCGAAGTACCCGCTCCGAACAAGATCGTCGTTTCCGGTGCTGACAAGCAGGTCGTAGGACAGTTCGCTTGTGAGATTCGTGCGGTTCGCCCGCCCGAACCCTACAAGGGCAAAGGCATCAAGTATGCTGATGAAGTCGTACGTCGCAAGGAAGGCAAGTCCGGTAAGGGCGGCAAATAAGATAAGGAGTGAACGAATATGGTAAACAGACCTAATACTGCTAAGGCAAGACAGCAGCGCCATAAGAGAGTTCGTGGCAAGATCCACGGCACAGCTGCTTGTCCCCGTCTGAATGTTTTCCGCTCCCTGAAGCACATCTACGCTCAGCTCATCGATGATGATAAGGGTGTCACTCTCGCCGCTGCTTCCACAGTCGAGAAGGATTTCGCTGAATACGGCGGAAACATCGATGCCGCCAAGAAGGTTGGCAAACTGCTTGCAGAAAGAGCCGTTGCAAATGGCATTGAAGAATGCGTATTTGACCGCGGCGGTTACATCTATCACGGCCGTGTACAAGGCTTGGCAGAAGGCGCCCGTGAGGGCGGCCTGAAGTTCTAACGAGAAGGAGGAAACAATTTTGGCCAGATTTGATTCTCAGAACAGAGAAAACAACAGCGAATACATCGAAAGAGTTGTCGCGATCAACCGTGTTTCCAAAACCGTTAAGGGCGGCCGTGTTATGAAGTTCTCGGCTCTCGTAGTTGTAGGCGACGGTAAAGGCACAATCGGCTTCGGTCTCGGTAAATCCAACGAAGTTCCGGATGCTATCCGTAAAGGCATTGAAGATGCCAAGAAGAATCTTACGAAGGTTGCCCTCAAGGGTACAACCATTCCGCACGAAGTCATCGGCAAGTTCGGCGCAGGCGTCGTTCTTATGAAGCCCGCTGCCCCCGGTACCGGTGTTATCGCCGGCGGCCCGGTTCGTGCAGTTGTTGAGACCGTTGGTATCAAGGATATCCGTACGAAAGCTCTTCGTTCGAACAATCCCTGCAACGTCGTCAGAGCAACCCTCAACGGACTTATGCAGCTTCGCAACGCAGAAGATGTTGCAGCTACCAGAGGCAAGTCCGTAAGCGAAATTTTAGGTTAAGGAGTGTGCAGTCATGGCAGAAATCAAAATTAAGCTCGCAAAGAGCCTGATCGGCACTAAAAAGGACCAGATTGCCACCGCTAACTCTCTCGGTCTTCGCAAAATCGGCGACGTCACCGTTCAGCCCGACAATGCACAGACCAGAGGTAAAATTCATAAGATCGGTTTCCTTCTCGAGGTTACTGAAGCGTAAGAGCAGAAAGGACGACTTATTATGAAATTGCACGAGTTATCGCCTGCTCCCGGTTCCAATGTTCCGGTAAAGCGTATAGGCAGAGGTCCCGCATCCGGTCAGGGCAAAACCGCCGGTAAGGGTCATAAGGGTCAGAAGGCAAGAGCCGGCCGCGGTATGAATCCCGGCTTCGAAGGCGGCCAGATGCCCCTCCAGAGAAGACTTCCCAAGAGAGGTTTCAACAATATTTTCGCTAAGGAAATCGCAATTGTTAACCTGTCTGCTCTTGAAGAAGCTTTCGAAAACGGCGCCGTCATCGACACTGAGGCTCTCCTGAGCAGCGGTCTTATCAAGAAAGAACTTGACGGCATCAAAGTTCTCGGCCACGGCGAACTGACCAAGAAGTTCACTGTTAAGGCCAACGCATTCTCCAAATCCGCAAAGGAAAAGATTGAAGCAGCAGGCGGCACTGCCGAAGTTATCTGATTGCATCTCAATCTTGAATTCTAAACGGAAAAGGAAGGAGCGTGTCAACTATGTTAAAAACAATTATCAACGCATGGAAGATCCCGGATCTGCGTAAGAAGATTGTCTACACGATTTTCATTCTCTTCCTGTTCAGACTCGGTTGTGCGGTTCCCGTTCCGTTCGTCGATATTACCGAAGGACTTGCAGCGGGCGCAGAAGGTACTTTCATCAGCTACCTTACCATGCTGACCGGTGATGCTTTTAACTATGGTCGCTTGTTTGCTCTGGGTATCACACCCTACATCAACGCTTCCATTATTATTGAGCTTCTCACCGTTGCCATTCCAGCTCTCGGCAATCTTGCCAAAGAGGGTGAAGAAGGCCGCAAGAAGATGGGTGTCATCACTCGTTATGTCACCGTCGGTCTTGCTCTTCTCCAGAGTATCGCTTTCTTCGTATACATCTGGAGTTCCGGCACAATGCTTACCACTGACCACGCAGGCAATCCCTACACAGGTTTTGCCGCTGTCTTCCAGGGTCTTGTCGTTATTCTGACGCTGACCGCCGGCAGCACCGTCGTCATGTGGCTCGGTGAACAGATCAACAACAAGGGTATCGGCAACGGTATCTCCCTGATTCTGTTCGCTGGCATCGTATCCCGTATCCCCACGATCCTCTATCAGTTGATCATGACTGCTTATCAGCAGGGTTCGTGGTACTATCTGATCGTTCCGATCGCTTTCATCTCTCTTCTCGGCATGATCGTTTTCATCTGCTGGATGGACGGCGCAGAACGCAGAATTCCCATTCAGTATGCCAAGAGAGTTGTCGGCCGTAAGATGTACGGCGGCCAGAGCTCGAATATTCCGCTGAAGGTTAACCTTTCCGGTGTTCTTCCGGTCATCTTCGCAAGCTCTATTCTGTCCCTGCCTCCCACAATTGAAATGTTTGTTGAAAGCAAACTCAAGGACGGCGGCTTCGGTCAGACCTTCTTCGGTTGGTTCCATAACACTTCTCCGGTGTACGCAGTGATCTACTTCCTGTTGATCATCTTCTTTGCATACTTCTATGCATCGATTCAGTACAATCCGATTGAAATGGCTAACAACCTGGCAAAGAACAGCGGTGTCATCCCCGGTATCCGTACCGGTCGTCCCACTGCGGACTATATCGCCAAGGTTCTTTCCAAACTCATCCTTCTGGGTGCACTGCTTCTCAGTGTCGTAACTCTTTACCCGGTTCTCTTCACAGACATCACCACTTTGGCAGAATTCCCGGTCAACGTATCCATCGGCGGTACTTCGATCATCATTCTTGTCGGTGTTGCTCTTGAAACCGTAAGACAGCTCGAAAGCCAGATGATGATGCGTCACTACAAGGGCTTCCTTGATTAAGGAGACGCGTATGAAAATAATTTTCCTCGGCGCCCCCGGTGCAGGCAAAGGCACACAGGCTGAGATCGTAGCTGAAAAGCTTGCGATTCCGACCATCTCGACGGGTAACATCATCCGCGAGGCTCTTCGCACCGGGACCCCCATGGGGCTCAAGGCGAAATCTTTTATCGAAGCCGGTCAGCTCGTTCCTGATGAAGTCGTCATCGGTATCATCCGCGACAGGCTCGCAGCAGACGACTGCGCAAACGGTTTCATTCTTGACGGTTTTCCGAGAACCATTCCGCAGGCCGCAGCGCTTGACGAAATGGGCATCGCGATCGACAAGGTGATCGACATCGAAGTTGCAGACGAACGCATCGTTGCCCGTATGTCCGGCAGACGTGTCTGCCCCAAGTGCGGCGCTACCTACCACACCGAGTACAAGAAACCCGCTGTGGACGGCGTATGCAACAACTGCTCGGAAGCTCTTATCATCCGTAAGGACGACGAGCCCGAAACAGTTCTTGAGAGACTGAAGATCTACCACGCCGAAACAGAACCACTCAAGGATTACTATGCAAACAAGAGTATCCTTCGCATAGTAGAGGGACAGGAAGAAGTTGCTGATACAACTGCCCTGACCCTGAAAGCGGTGGAGGAATAAGCAATGGGTATTGTGCTGAAATCGCAAAAAGAAATTGAACTTATGCGTGAGGCAGGAAGAATTTCCGTCACGGCACTCAAAATCGCGGGGGAGGCCGTCCAACCCGGTATCACAACCGCAGAAATCGACAAGATCGCTTATGACTACATTATCAGTCAGAACGCGAAACCGAATTTTCTGAATTATAACGGTTTCCCTGCAACCTGCTGCATTTCCATCAATAATGAGGTCATTCACGGCATTCCGGACAGAAAACACATCATTCGCGAAGGCGATATCGTCAGCATAGACCTTGGTGCTGTTTATCAGGGCTATCACGGCGACAATGCTGCCACTTTCGCTTGCGGGAAAATCTCTCCCGAAGCGCAGCGGCTGTGCGACACCACAAGAGAAGCACTTTACATAGGGCTTACAAAGTGTGTTGCTGGCGGCAGACTCGGTGATATCGGCTCTGCAATCTATGAGTACTGTGCGGCAAGAGGCTACGGTGTTGTTCGTTCCTATACGGGACACGGCATCGGCACTAAGCTCCATGAAGACCCGTCGGTCCCCAATTACGGTGCACCCAACCGCGGTGCCCGCCTGTTCCCCGGCATGACTTTAGCGATCGAACCGATGATCAACGAGGGAACGCATGACGTAAAAGTTCTGGATAACGACTGGACGGTCGTTACCGCAGACGGTAAACTGTCTGCTCACTTTGAACATACCGTCGCTGTCACAAAAGGCGACTGTCTGATTCTGACACAGCCGTGACGCCGACAAAGGTATCGCTCGCAACCCATAATAAATTGGAGGTAAAGTGAATGTCTAAGCAGGATAACATTGAAATTGAAGGGATCGTAGTAGAAGCTCTCCCGAATGCTACCTTCCAGGTTGAACTGGAAAACGGCAAACAGATTCTGGCTCATATCTCCGGCAAACTGCGCATGAACTACATCCGCATTCTTCCCGGTGATAAGGTAACGGTCGAGTTATCGCCCTACGACCTTACCAGAGGCCGCATTACATGGCGTTCCAAATAAGGAAAAATTAGGAGGTAACACAATGAAAGTCAGACCTTCTGTCAAGAAAATGTGCGAGAAGTGCAAAGTTATCAAGCGCAAGGGCAAAATCATGGTTATCTGTGAGAACCCCAAGCATAAGCAGCGCCAGGGCTAAAACTAAGACCCTGTGTAAAAACCTAAATGGAGGTGCAACTGACAAATGGCGCGTATTTCAGGCGTAGACCTTCCCAGAGATAAGAGAATCGAAATCGGTCTCACTTACATCTATGGCATCGGTCGTAAAACCGCAAGCGACATTCTTAAAGAAACCGGAGTAGATCCCGACATCAGAGTTCGTGATCTTACCGAAGACGACGTTTCCAAACTGCGTGAATACATCGACCACAACGTTAAGGTCGAAGGTGATCTTCGCAGAGAAACCGCACTCGAAATCAAGAGATTGATCGAAATCGGCTGCTATCGCGGTGTCCGTCACCGTAAAGGCCTGCCCGTAAGAGGTCAGCGTTCCAAGACGAATGCCCGTACCCGCAAGGGCCCGAAGAAGACAATCGCTAACAAGAAGAAATAAGGAGGATATAGTATGGCTACCAAAGCCGTCGCCAAAAAAGGCGCAACCCGCAAACGCCGCGAGCGCAAGAATATTGACCGTGGTGCAGCTCATATTCAATCCACCTTCAACAACACCATCGTCACCATTACCGATACCCAGGGCAACGCTGTTTCTTGGGCAAGCGCAGGCGAAATGGGCTTCAGAGGCTCCAGAAAGAGCACTCCCTTCGCTGCACAGACCGCTGCTGAAACCGCTGCAAAGGCTGCTATTGAGCACGGTATGAAGACTGTTGAAGTTTATGTCAAGGGCCCCGGCCAGGGTCGTGAAGCTGCTATCAGAGCACTTCAGACTGCAGGCCTCGACGTCAGCATGATCAAGGATGTTACACCCATCCCCCACAACGGCTGCCGTCCTCCCAAAAGAAGACGTGTATAATCAGGAGGTGTCACAGATATGGCAAGATATACCGGCGCGGTATGTAAATTGTGCCGCCGCGAAGGCAAGAAGCTCTTTTTGAAGGGCGACAGATGCTACACCAATAAGTGCGCCCTCGAACGCCGTGCATACGCCCCCGGCCAGCACGGTCAGAGCCGTAAAAAGCAGTCCGAATACGGCACCCAGCTTCGTGCAAAGCAGACTGCAAGAAGATTCTACGGCATCAACGAGGTGCAGTTCAGCAAATATTATGAAATGGCAGTTAAGATGCCCGGCATGACCGGTGAAAACCTTCTCAAGGTTTGCGAAAGCCGTCTTGACAACGTCGTTTATCTGCTCGGTTGGGCAAACTCCCGTGCAGAAGCCAGACAGCTCGTTACCCATGGTCATTTCTGCGTCAACGGCAAGCGTGTGGACATTCCGTCCTACCTTTGCAGAGCAGGCGAAGTTATTTCCGTTCGTAACAAGAGCCTTGAAAGCGACAAGTTTGTTGCCATTTTCGAAGCAAATGCTTCCCGTCCCGTTCCCGCTTGGCTTGAAGTTGCCGGTGAGAACCGTTCCGCAAAAGTGATCAATCTTCCCGAACGTGAACAGATCCAGTGCCCGGTTGAAGAGCACCTGATCGTTGAATTCTATTCGAAGTAAGATTTGACACACCTTTGCCGGGAAATACGAAAATGCGTATTTCCCACAGGCTTTTGCCTGATTACTTTTAGGAGGGTTTTTTGAATGATAGGTATTGAGAAGCCCAAAATTGAAACTGTTGATTTGAGTGCAGACGGCGTTTACGGCAAATTTGTACTCGAACCCCTTGAGAGAGGCTACGGCACCACTCTGGGCAACAGTCTTCGCCGTGTATTGCTTTCCTCTTTGCAGGGTTATGCGATCACTTCCGTGAAAGTTGACGGTGTGCTGCATGAATTCAGCACCATCGAAGGCGTCAAGGAAGACATGACTGAGATCGTTCTGAATCTGAAGAACG
>JAFVRI010000213.1 GCA_017504335.1 Clostridia bacterium | reverse complement strand
TGCGCTATTTTATAAAAAATTGTCCACCACCGTCAGCATGCAGACACCGTACAGCTCCTCTCCCGTAAACGGAGTGGCTCTTCCCTTTGTCAGGAATGCTTCGGGATCTACCGTCCGACTTTCTCCGAGGCACCAAATCGAAAAATCATTGCCAAGGGGAATTCCGAATCGCTTTCTCGGATTGTACGCCATCAAATCCATCAGCCGATTCATGGTCATACGTCCGGTTTTTACAAAATGCGTGTACATGACGGGGAATGCGGTCTCCAAGCCAACAATGCCAAAGGTACTTCCAGCAAGTCCCTTTCCCTTTTCCTCGGCGGAATGAGGCGCATGGTCGGTCGCAATCATATCAATGGTTCCGTCCATGATTCCCTCTACCAGGGCTTCTCTGTCCTCCGCGGAACGCAGAGGCGGATTCATCTTGAATCGACCCTCTTCCTGAAGGTCGGAATCATCCATCACCAGATAATGGGGAGCTGTTTCGCAGGTCACGTTCACACCCCGCTTTTTTGCCTCTCGAATCAATGCAACACTTTCCTTAGTGGAAATATGGCACACATGGTACGCACAGCCGATCTCCTCGCAAAGTCTCAGATCGCGCTCGATCTGCTTCCATTCGCTTTCGGAGCAGATGCCCTTATGTCCATGGGCTTTGGCATATTCACCGTCGTGAATATATCCGCCCCTCAAAAGATCATTGACCTCGCAATGCGCAACGATCATCTTTCCGAGCCGCTTGGCTTCCCTCATTGCGCTTCGCATCATCTCATCATCTTGTACACCTCGTCCGTCGTCGGAAAAGGCAATGACGTCGGATGCCATATCCGCAAGGTCCGCAAGGTCCATCCCCGCCTGACATTTGGTGATCGCTCCGTAGGGATACACATGGATCACCGCCTGACGGCGGATCAGCTCCAGCTGCTTCTCCAGATTTGCTCTCGTATCGGGAACCGGATTCAAATTGGGCATGGTGCAAACAGCGGTATAACCGCCATGTGCCGCCGCATGGCTTCCGCTCTCCACCGTCTCCTTATAAGAAAAGCCCGGCTCACGGAAATGCACGTGCACATCACAAAAGCCGGGTAGAACAGTATATTTGGGAGAGTTCAAAAAAGACTCCGCTTCACGGGAGAAAAAGGTAGGATGAGAAATACCGACAGAGGATGCTGCCGTACGGATTCGATTCATCATGGTTTCGTTTATCTGCTTCATCGTTCTTTCTCCTTCTTGATTTTCAGTATATTATGCCTTGGTGTCACAAATATATACGCCGTTTTCTCCGTCAATCGCCTTGACAGAAACCTCCACCATTTCACTCTTGGAGGTCGGTACGTTCTTTCCTACATAATCGGGTCGAATGGGAAGCTCTCTGTGTCCGCGATCCACCAAAACCGCCAGCTGCACCGCTTTCGGACGCCCTACCGAGAACACCGCTTCCAACGCGGCACGCGCCGTCCGTCCCGTATACAGCACATCGTCCACAAGGATCACGGTCTTTTCGCGAATATCGCAGGGGACCCTACACCCGGGAAGTATGCCCTGCTTGTCCAGATCGGACAGATCATCCCGATGGAGCGTGATATCAATCTCACCCATCGGTACCTCGATTCCTTCAAAGCGGCGGATGTTTTCTGCCAACATAGCCGCCAGCGGTACGCCGCGGGTATGGACACCCAAAAGGCAGATTTCCTCTGCTCCACGGTTTCTTTCAATGATCTCGTGGGTAATTCTTGCCATAGCTCGGCAGAGCGCGGATTCGTCCATGATCATTGCTTTTCGGTTCAAGAGATCACCGCCTTCCGTTCTTTCGAGGGCTCCTCGAAAAATAAAGAAAAAAGTCCTGCCAATCGGCAAGACCGTTCCGCAAAAAGACCCAATGTCCCCACTTTTGGCATAGGATCATCTGTGTTACTACTCGCTCTTACCGATATCTCTGTATCGCTTAAAGATTCACTTGAAACATTGTACCACATCTCCGCCCTTCTGTCAAGGGGACATTGGAATTTTTCGATGAAATTTGTCAAAAATTTTAATTGATTGATTTTTCCGAAGAAATCGATTCCGCCCAATCAAAGGCATGATTCTGCTTCAGACCAAGAATCGCCCAATCCTTGCTCATGGGAGAAAAACGGATCATCAAGCCGTTCGGCAGGGGCGTTACATCCAAAAGGATCCTCTTTTTCGATGCGATATAGTCCATCCACAGCACATCCGTCGGTACTCTGCGAATGCGATTCCAACCGCAAAGCATTACGCTCACCGAGCATCCGTAGGACTTTTCCTCCAACGCAAACGAAACCTCTCCCTTGGGAAGATCGTTTTTGGCAAGCGTCAGGAGCATGGTCACATAAGCAAGGAAAAATCCCTCCTCCACTTCCCCGTAGTTCATGATTTTCTCTCGATGGGAAATGTGAACGGGAACCTCCAGAAATTCCGAAAGCTCACGAATCCGCTCCTCCAGAATTCCGTCAATTTCCTCGGGCACAGGTCTTGCGCCGTATTCGGCATGACCGTAGCATCGTTCGATCTGCTTCATGAACGCGTGATAGCGCTCGGTCAGCTCACCCGTGGGATCGTGTAGCCGTCCCTTGGACGCGCAACGCATCTCTTCTCCCAAAAGGATCGGATGTTCGGGATCTCTCAATGCCAGCTTGCAGAAATCACTCTGCTTGATGGACGGTATACAAACCATAAACAAGGAAGCTGATGGCATGAGATACGGCAGAACCACCGCGACTCCCATACAGGTCTTGGCAATGGCGGGAATCATCCGATAGCTCTTCAGATACTCCTCCCATTCTCTTCTGTCCTCCGCGCTCAAGGACTCAAGCAGACCTTCTGCCTGTGTTCGTTTATAAGAGGATGCCGAGCAAAACACCAGCCGTCCTCCGTTGGCAAGATCATACACGTAATATTCCCGGAAAAAGCATCCGATTCCGTCCTTCATTTCACCCTCCGTGTCAAGTAATCCTTGTTTTTCATTATACCATTATACCGCATTTTGCCGAAAAAGTCAAGTTACAACCCCAAAAGGAGTCAGAGAACCTCTTCTCTGACTCCTTCATCATCTATCTCTCACGACAGAAAAATTTTCCCGAGCTGCTCCCCTCTCACAGCGGCATCCAAGGCAGGACGTAGAAGTGAGAAATCCGCAACCAATGAATGGGGCTTTTTTACGGGATCGTCCTGCTTCATCGGAACAAAGAACACGCTCTTCCGATTCAACAGGCATCCGATGTTTTTCAGGTTAGCAGACAGCGCGTCATTGGATGCCAGCGCAATCACCAAGGGACGGTCACTCCGCAAATGTGCCTTTGTCGCCATGGTTACCGCTGTATCCGTGATCCCCGCCGCAAGCTTTGCCAGCGTGTTTCCCGTACAGGGACATATAACAAGTGCCTCCAGAGGACAGGTGGGACCCAAGGGCTCCGCCTCGGTTACGGTATGAATAATCTGCCGTCCGCAGAGTGTCCTCACCTCTCGGATCAAATCCTCTGCCCGCCCGAATCGGGTATCGGTCCCGTACACGTTTTCGCTGAAAATAGGGCAAAGCTCGATTCCGTCGGATAAAAGTCCCCGCATCTGCTCTAACGCGGCAGCATGGGTACAAAATGACCCGCACATGGCAAATCCGATCATCTCTCCTCTACCTCCTCCCGAAGGATCTCATCCACGCAATCGGCAATCAGCTCTCCCGCACTCAAGGGTGCGTATTTCCCGGGCAAGGAGGTTGCCCAAAGCACGTTGACCCCCAGCTCCTTTGCGGCACAGATATCCACACCGCCCGGAACCGAGGCAAGATCAATGAGAAAGGTATCCTCATCCATCTTCTCGAGAAATCCACGATCAAACAACCAATGCGGCACCGTATTATAGATCACATCATAGCCGCCTGTAAGGCTTTTCAGCGTATTCTCGCGATCCTGTCCCAAGGAAAGTGTTTCACAGCCGATCGATGCCGCCCAAGCAAGATCCTCCGCCTTTCTTGCGGCAACCGTCACATGCGCCCCCAAGGGAAGCAGAATGCCCACCAGATGCTTTGCGATCCGTCCAAAGCCCGTAATGGCAATTCGAGCGCCTCTGAGATTGCGCTCCAATCGGTTCATGGCAATACTGAGCGCCGCCTCGGCTGTGGTATATGCGTTATGGATTTGAAAGGGCTCGGAATCGAAGTAGTCAAATACACGCAACCCCAAGGATTCCGCGTATGCCGCAGCCTCCTTCGGGATCCTTCCGCCAACGATGGCACATCGCCAGGGGCATGCCGAAAAAATTTCTTTCAGGGAAAGACGAATCTCCGACGGAGCAAAGGGACTGTTCAGATAGGTTCCGTCGGTGCTCACCGGAAGCGGAAGCACCACCGCATCGGCAGATCGGAGGGGCTCCTCCCATTCAGAAGAGTGCGGCATACCGTTCTCCTTCCAATCCGATCGGTCCTGTCCCCATACAGTCAGATCCCACCCCATGGACCAAAGCCTTTTTGCCGCCGTTCCCTGCCTGAGATCCCCACCTAACAATGCAATTTTCTTTTTGCTCTTCATCTCGTATGATCCTTTCCAAGCAACAGCGAGCGTGTTTCATCTCGCTACATTCCATTGTATGACGGAAAGGAATTCTTTGACAACGATCAGGACAGAGGGATCCGATAAAAGGAATCCTTATTTTCTCGAGGAATGATCGCCTCGACCGAGGGATGCTCAATCGGATAACGCATCGCGGCCTCCGCGGAGGAATACACCGCGTTTTTTGTGTTCGTGTCCGAGGGCAGACGGTAGGATTTTCCGACCTCTCCCCTTGTCCCGTGGCAGCCCACGATCACACTCTCGTACTCCGCCATGCGTTGCTCCAGGGCGGTTGGCTCACATTCCATCATCGTATCCGAGGAAAGATATAACAACCCCGCATCCTCACCCTTTACGGCAAACACAATCGCATCGTGCTCCGCGCCCCTTTGACGCTCCGTGTAGCAGCTCACACCGTCCCACAGGAGAATCGGCTCTCCTGATTCGAGGAAGGAAACCGCAATGCTCCGTTCCTTTGCCAATTCCGCAAATCGATCGGCGATCTCCGCCTCCTCCCGATCTCGGGGGATGGGAAGAATTACACGGCGAACGATCACTCGGTCACAAACCGATTCGAGCATGTTCAGGTGTCCTTTGTGCCAATGGGTAAGGATCAGAGTCTCCACCTCGGTTGCAACAGAATCACGATAACTGTCCATAATAGCACCCATTCCTCTCCATCCGCCCGATGTGGCATCAAGAATGACCAGATGATGATCCTTTTGCAGTGCCACCGTTTCGGTGTATTCATCCGTTCTCAGATACACCGCTTCGGTTTTAGAGAAAAATAGGGTTTGCGCGGTAAAGCATACCGCAAAGGCAAGCACCGCCAAAGAAGGAACCGCCCCCAACAGCCATTTATGCTTCAGCCGGATCAGCATAAGAACCGTCATTGCCAAGCAAAGTAAAACAATGATGATTGCGGCAAAATCAAACCGAAGAGAGATCACCCCATTCGGCAATAAAGAAAAGAATTCTATGACATCGGCAAGGATTTCTCCGATCCCCTGAACCAACCGTATCAGTTTCTCGCCCACATAAGGAATACCGCCCAATACAAGCAGCACGGGAATGCTGACGAGAAACAGCGAGGACAGCGAGGAAACTGCCACATTGCAGAGCAATCCCACAAGAGAAAATTCTCCGAAGGCGAGCCATAGGATCGGCAAAAGAAACAGGTTTGCCGCCATGGTCAAAAGCATGCCTCCCAGCAGATTCCTTACCAATCGGACAAGATGCCTGACGATTCCCTTCTTGGCGCGGATCCGTCCCAGAGACCGTTCCCAAACAGGATACACGGTCAAAATGCCCAAGGTTGCGAGAAAGGACATCCAAAGTCCCAGATCGCTGATCGAATAGGGAGAAATCAAAACGATCAACGCAACGGCGGAAAACAGAGCCGTTATGCTGTCATTATCCTCCTTCACCATAAACTGCCAATATACGATCAGAAGCATCAAAACCGCACGAAAGGCAGACGGGGCAAAGCCGGTCAGAAGCAAGAGAAACAGCGAGCAGAGAGAGACAATCCCGATCCGTATTCGTTTGGGAATCAGGATCAGACGCAAAAGCCATTCGATCGCCCCCAACAGGATGGTCAAATGCAAGCCGCTGACCGAGAGCAGGTGAATGACACCCGCTCTTCGGAAATGGGTCATAGTCCCGACGGAAATATCCGAGGTATCCCCCACAAACACTCCGCTTGCCAATCCGCCAGTTTCCTCCCCGAGCAGCGCATTCAGACGAGAGCGAAGTCCGTTTTTCATTCGGTTGACAAGGATTCGAAATCCCGTGGAATCGGTCAGCATGGACAGGCTCGTTTCCCGCTCTGACAAGCGGCGAATCTGTGCATGCTCCTCCTTTTCCACCAGAACAGTCAGAAGCACACCGTCTCCATCCTTTCGGGATTGGACAGAGAAGCTCCGATCGGCTTCAAATTCGGACACGGTTGCGTAAGCATATAGCTGATCTCCCACAGAGAGATTCAGATCAAATTCGCAAACCAGCTCCCCCTTCACATGGGTCTTTTCCCCATCCACATAGGTGAGCAATACCGTAGCGGTGGAGAAATACTCAGTCGCCCGCCCATCCTCGATCACCTCGCATAGAACAGTTTTCTGCCCAAGCATTTCCCGCGACCGTGTATAGGGCTGATCAACCAAGAAAAAGGAATGACACAGAGAAAGCAGCGCCACCGTCAACCCAAGTCCCACGCCAAAGATCCGACGACGAAGCCACGGAACGGAAAAGATCAGAAGAGCAAGAAAAAGCAAAACCGCCATTCCAAAAATCACACAGGCAAT
>JAFVRI010000212.1 GCA_017504335.1 Clostridia bacterium | reverse complement strand
GCGCTCGAGGATGACGCGGGCGAGGGGGTGTTCGGGGAAATGCGGAAGAAATTGAAAGAATCCGAAGAAAACCCAAAGAAAGCAACGCTCTCTCCGTTTCTATGCCTCCGCCGACACCGCAAGGTGTCATCCTCGAGCGCAGCGAAGGATCTCGGCGGGCGACGGATGAAAGATTCCTACGGCTCGACGGTCCTAAAACAATCGCCCACCGATTTCTTCCCCTCGTTCCACTCAAAAAATAAATTTTCAAAAAACTATTGCAAAAAGCATAGACATGCGATATAATATATAAATATACAATAAAAAGAAGTTGGAGGACGACATGGCCTTAACGATTTGGGACGTACTGCTTCGCTTGGGCATAGCTTCCCTATGCGGAGGACTGATCGGCATTGAGCGTGGGCGAAAGCATCGCGCGGCGGGATTCCGTACCCACATGCTGGTATGCATGGGTGCTGCCCTGACCATGGTGCTTGGTACATACATTGCCGTCATGTTAGCGAGTGAGCTTTGGGCTCCGTTTCTTTCCGGTGACAACATGAGGACCGACGTATCCCGTTTTGGTGCGCAGGTCATCAACGGCATCGGTTTTGTCGGCGCGGGAACCATCATTATTACAGGTCGCCAGCAGGTCAAGGGAATGACCACGGCGGCAGGACTTTGGGCATCTGCCTGCATGGGTCTTGCCATCGGCGCGGGCTTTTACAGCGCGGCACTTGTGGGATGTGTCTTTATCATTCTGACCATTGTAGTATTCTCCAAGCTCGAAACCTTCATTTTGTCTCATTCCAGAAACGTGAACCTTTACGTGGAATTTGAGCATTCCGACGATATTTCGGCGGTGGTGGAGAAGATCAAGAGCCAGGAGGTTCGCATCTTCGACGTGGAGCTTTCCAAGGGAAAGACCTCGGAGAGCGGATGCCCCAATGCCATCTTCTCGTTGCAGCTGCCCAAGAAAAAATCCCACACGGCTGTGATGACCGCTATTGCTGAAATCGAAAATGTCCGCATCATTGAAGAAATCTAAGGGAGGGGAAGAGCATGCTTGATTTTTTGAATTTTATCAGAGACGGCGAGCTGGGTCTCCTTTCTGTGGTGATCCGATTGGGACTTGCTCTGCTTTGCGGCGGAGTCATTGGTCTGGAGCGTGAAAGAAAGCGCCGTCCCGCGGGCTTCCGAACCCACATTCTCATTTGTCTCGGCGCGGCAATGACCACCCTGACCAGCCAATTTTTGGTGCTTCGCTTGGGTCTTTACACCGACATGGCGCGTCTTGGCGCGCAGGTCATTGCGGGCATCGGCTTTATCGGTGCGGGAACCATCATCATTACCAAGCGCCGACAGGTCAAGGGCTTGACCACGGCGGCGGGTCTTTGGGCGGCAGCCATCGTAGGACTTTGCTGCGGCGCGGGCTTTGTAGAGGGCGCGGTGCTTGCCACCGCCATCATCCTTCTGGCAGAGCTTGTATTTGCCAAGCTGGAGTATTTCATTGTGTCCAATGCCAGAGTGTTTAACCTCTACGTGGAATATTCCGAGAGCAGTACCCTCGGCGTGGTGGTGGATTCCATCAAAAAAACCAGTTCATTTATTGTGGACATGGAGATTACCCGAAGCACAAGAGACGGACACAGAAACTCCTGTGCCGTATTCTCCATCCGTACCCCCCGAAAGATCTCCCATCAGCAGATCATGGAAACCGTTTCCAAGCTGGACGGTGTGGTCACGGTCGAGGAGCTGTAATTCAATCCAAGATCATCAAAGCCATCGGAACGCATCCGATGGCTTTTTTGTATGTTTCCCTCAAAACTGCAAACCCTAAAGAAAAAAGGGGGTGGGCAGATGGGGCGATATGCGGTATGCAAGCGGTGTGCCGATCTGGTTTTTTCGGTGATCCTTTTGGTGCTGCTGGCGCTTCCCATGGGGCTGATCGCCCTTTCGGTGGCGCTGACCTCTCGGGGTGGCATCCTTTTTCGGCAGGTGCGTGTGGGAAGAGGGGAGGAGCCCTTTGTTTGTTATAAATTCCGCACCATGCGGAAGGACGCACCAAAGAACTGTCCGTCCTCCTCCATGCGTGACCGTGACCGATGGTTGACCCCCGTGGGGCGCTTTCTGCGGCAAACCAGTCTGGACGAGCTTCCTCAGCTCTTCAATGTGCTTAAGGGCAACATGAGTCTGGTGGGACCTCGCCCGCTGATCCCCTGCGAGGAGCGAGTGCATGAGCTACGCCGCCGATACGGGGTGGATCGGATTCGCCCCGGGATCACAGGACTGGCGCAGGTGTGCGGCAGAGATGAGCTGGATGACCGCAAAAAGGCGGCAATGGACGCAAGATACCTTCGGCATATGGGGTTCTCAGAGGACACGAAAATTCTTTGTCTGACCCTTCTTCGTGTGGTAAAACGAAAGGGAGTACGGGAATAATTTTTTCGCTTTCGCATACAATGGAAGAAAAAACGGAGGAGCGCATGGACACAAAGCAGGGTCGGCTTTGCCGAATGATCCCGATTTTTCTTTCACTTCTGCTTCTGCTCGGCAGTTGCGGACAAAATAAGCAAAGTCCCGACGAAATACTGGAGGTGCTGACGCAAGCCGTCGGTGAGCTTCCCCGCGGGGTGATCTACCGCTCACGTGCGGAAGAAGGAGAGGAGAGCTATCCCCCCTCGGCGGTCCTGCGCGCCATGTACGGGGAATCCGCGGAGGATCTGATCCGCCAATGCGACTTTGCCATCTATCTTTCCTCCTTTGCCAAGCCCTACGAGATCGCCGTCCTGACCGCTCCCTCTGCTGATCACGCAAGAAAAATCCATGCCCTCTGTCTTTCCCGTGCCGATGACCTCCGCGTAGCACTGACGGAAACCGATTTCGTCTCCCTTGCCGATGAAATCCGCATTTACCGCTCCGGTCGCACCGTCATCATGGGCATGACCCCCAACAGCGATGCCTTTTACTCCGCGGTGAGGAGATTAGATTAGGAGATTAGATTAGAAATAGTTTTTACGCTTTTTGAAAAAAGCTTGGCAAAAACTTTTCAAACAAGGTATTTCTTTGATCCTTGTGCAGTTTCCTCGTCATGATTCATGTAAAACAACATTGTTTTTTCTAAGGTGGAAAACCATCGGACGGCTACACGTGCTACGCACAGCCACCGATGGTTTTCTTTTTTGGCGGGACGTCGAGGACGTCCCGTTATAAATATAAATAGAAATCCGTGGTGGCGCAGCAGCCGTCCACGGATTTCTACCTTAGAGAAAGAACAAACGTTTACACGTTACACAAAGACGAGGAACGTGAACAAAAATAAAAATACTTTTGTATAAAAGTTTTGCGGAGCTTTTTCAAAAGCGACCAAAAAAACCAGTCGTAACTAACCGGTCACATAATAAATCACCCCGTAAACCGTACCCGCGAGGGTGCCGTAGAGAAGGACAGGTCCTGCGACGGTAAAGATTTTCGCGCCGATGCCGAGGACGATTCCTTCGGCGCGGCTGTCGATGGCGGGGGATGCTACGGCATTGGCAAAGCCGGTAATGGGAACGAGAGTGCCCGCTCCCGCGAAGCGGGCGATCTTGTCGAAGATTCCGATGGCGGTCAGGAGAACAGCGACAAAGACGAGGGTGATGGAGCAAAAGGCGGAGGCATCCTCATGGGGAAGTCCGCCCCATTCATAGAGACGGCGAAGCCCCTCGGCAAGGGCGCAGATGCCGCCTCCCACCAAGAATGCCCGAATCGAATCCCGAAGGAGGGGCGATTTTTTTGCGTGGGCGGCAACGTATTGCTCGTATTCCTTCTTGTCCAGATGCATGGGTGTTCCTCTTTTCTTTTTTGCTTAGTTTGCACAAAAGCGAAACGATTTATTCCCAAAAAAGCGGAAAAGCTATTTACAAACGAGGGAAACTGTTGTATAATAGGTAGGTAAGGGAAAACGAAAGGAGAGTCGTTATGGCAAATTGGGAAGCGATCAAGGAAAACGTAAAGGTGGTGGCGGACAAAGCCGTAAAGACCACAGGGGAGCTTGCGGACAGCGCCGCAATGCAGATCAAGCTGAAGTCGCTGGAGCACAAGCGTGACAAGAAATACAAGGAGCTGGGCAAGCTGACCTACCGTCAGATCAAGACCGAGGAATCCATGGCGGAGCGAATCGCACCGATCATTGACGAGCTGGACGAGGTTCGCGCTCAAATCAAGGCACAGGCCAAGCTCATCGACGATGCCAAGAAGGCACGTGCCGAAGCAAGAGCCAAGAAGAACGAAGAATAACATGAAAAAACCGAGTCGAAAGCGACGTACTCTTAAGGACAGTTTTGATAGTACCTTGCCTACCGACCCCAAAAACAGAAACCGCAGATTGATTTTCTGCGGTTTTTGTGTTATAATAAAAACAATAATCTTAAAGAGGACAAGGGAGATGCTTATGAGAGATGTGATTGAACATTATAACAAGCTAATTGACGAAAACAATGACCCTGCTCGCGATCCGAAACCGTTGAGAGATTATATGGATAAGTGGGACGGAGAGAAGTTTATCGAGAGTATGCAGCTTGATAAAAGCAAATCCGTTTTAGAAATAGGAATTGGAACAGGGCGACTTGCCATCAAGGTCGCACCAAATTGTAACAGCTTGTGT
>JAFVRI010000211.1 GCA_017504335.1 Clostridia bacterium | reverse complement strand
GTGGCGGTTGTGATGGAGAATATGCGGAAAATATTTGCGGATTTTCAAAGGTACACCTTAGAAACATTTACATTACACGCATTAAGGCTCATTTCCGCTGCGGTCATAATATTTCTCGTGATCCGCAGATTCAGCTTGCGCTTCGCGCTATCGACGGTCTCAATATCACAACGTTGTCAGAAACAGAAAAGGAACACGCGGCTAAAGCTATTGAATGTGGATACCTGTATCGTGACGGAGATATGCTGTACACCAAGATTCTTGTTAATGCACTGACTGATAACTATACTCTTTTGGAGAAAGATCTTTTCAAGATCAGTAACGGTTTGAGAGAAGGTTATTTTGATACTGACGCAGAAATTGTTGCAGAAAAAATTGCGGACCTTATCAAAAAATCTATTCCCGATTATCTGTATGGAGAATGGAGATTTGCTAATATTCTCGCTAATGCACCTGTTCTCGATACAGTTGTTGAATGTCTTATCGAAAAAGGCGTATTAACACCTCCCGAGGATGGTATTGGTGCAGAAGGTTGTTGGATGAGTGTTGAAAAGTAAAATGAGTACCGCCGAGAGTTTTATTGCTCTCGGCGGTATTATTGTTGACTTTACAACCTGCTTTATCGCAGGTGCGTCAACATCACCTTTTCTTTTTTTGTTATTCCTCGGGGTTCAGAACTACGTCGGGCTGAACCGTAAGGGATCGGATGTGATCGGCTTTTACGTGAGCGTTGGCACTTTCCGCGGAAATAATCTTGTTGTTCGCAAACACAAATTCCTCGGTGTTGTTGATCTGTGCCACACCGTCGGCAAACAGAGTGAACGTATTGTTTTCGATAACCACACGGCGGTGGAAATAGGAATCCTCCAGAACCGCCTTCCTCTTCTGAGCTTCGATCACCGCCTTGCCCCATTTGCCGTGGAGACAGCGGTCGAAGTGACAGCCGCGGATGATCAGCTCGCCTACACCGCCCGACTCAAACCAATATTCACCGTCACACTCCAGCTTTACGGAAGAACCTGAGGTGTGGAAATAGCAGTTTTCGATCAGGGATGTACCGATGTTGGCGATCAGCATGCCCCGCGCGCGGTTGTTTTGAACCCTGTTGTTGCGGAAGATCAGATTGGCGGAGGCGCTGATGTTTTCTATATCATCGCCTACTGCAATATGTTCGGCAGGGGTGTCTAAGATCAAGCGGCAGATTCGGTCGTTGATATATTCCACCTCTTCTACCGTATGCTCCTCGTAGGGGATCAAGGTATCGGTGGGAAGGGCACGAACCCGGTCGCCCTTGTGGAAGATGCGAATGCCCATGGCTTCAATGTGCATTTGACGGAGAAGAACCTCACGACCCTTGACCTCCAACACGCGGGTATACATACCGTGGATATTCAACGCGTCGTCCAACTGTCCCTCAAAGGAGCAGTTCTCCACGAGAATATCTCCCGAGCAGTTGACAAAGTGGGTGGCATCCGCGTTGGCGGACAGATAGCGACCCTCGGCACGCTTGGTGTGGAAGTCCGAAAGGGTCAGGTTCTTGGACATCTGGGCTATAAACGCCATGCCGTAGCACGCATACACGACGATGTCGGAGAGAACCACTCCGTCACATTCCTCAAGGAAGAAGCCCGACCCTACACGGCGGGAGCCCATAAAGACCATGACGTTGCCGATGGGAGGCAGACGATTGGGGTTCAAGCAACGGAGGTTTCCGTTGTCCAGCTGCTCAAACTGAATCTCAAGGGGCTTTCGATTGAAGGTATTGTCTCCCGTTCCGTATTCGATTTCGCCTGTATCGGGACGGTATTCCACCTGTAAATGAAGAGGCTGGAGATCACGGGGATAAACCGCGCGATTGCAGAAGAGAAGTCCGCGGAGAATGATGAACCCTTCCATGCCGCGTATAGGTTCAACATCCACCGATCCGTCCTCGTTGTGTGCCACAACACGTGCCTCCAACATTTGTGTGAAATCGCTGTCCAGACGAACACCCTTGATGCGGATATTCCTAGAACGGAGCAGGGCAAAGGGAGTGAGAATGCCGCTGCACATCAGAAGAGAACCCGAAAAGTCAATTTCAAAATCCTCCATGTCCTCGATGAGAAATGCCACACGCTTGGGGCCGTTGTGACCGTGGTTGGAAACCGTCATATATGCCTGCGCGCAGAAGTCCGCTTCGATCAGATAGGTATCCTTGGGAACCACCAAGCGGCGGATACCATCCTTACGGCAGCGACGCATGATTCGCTCAAAATCCAGAGCGGGATGCTCGGAAAAATCGCCTTTTGTCAAAATCCATTCACTCATAGCAGTTCATCCTTTTCTACATTTGTTATATTAAAGAAAATACGGGGTGGAAAGATAGCGATCTCCCGTGTCGGGAAGAAGGCAAACAACGGTCTTTCCTTCGTTTTCGGGACGCTTTGCCAAACAGATGGCGGCATGAAGCGCGGCTCCCGATGTGATCCCGCAAAGAATACCTTCGGTTTTTGCCAAGGCGCGTCCTGCGGCATATGCCTCCTCCTCGGTAACGGGAAGGATCTCATCCACCACATTTCGATCTAAATTCTTCGGAACAAAGTTCGCGCCGATTCCCTGGAGCCCGTGGGCACCGGCTCTTCCTTTCGAGAGAAGGGGAGAGGAGGCAGGCTCTACGGCAATCACACGGATTGCGGGATTTTTTTTCTTTAAAAATCTTCCCACGCCCGAAAGCGTTCCGCCCGTGCCTACTCCTGCCACGAAGAAATCAATCTCTCCGTTTGTGTCGGCATAGATCTCGGGGGCGGTGGTAGATACGTGAGCATTGGGATTGGAAGGATTCTCAAATTGAGAGGGAATCCAAGCGCTCGGCAGGGATGCGGCGATTTCATTTGCTTTTTCGATGGAGCCCTTCATGCCGAGAGCACCGTCGGTCAGCACGATCTCAGCACCGTACATGGCAAGCAATTTACGACGCTCCACGCTCATGGTGTCGGGCATGGTCAGGATCACCCGATAGCCACGGGAGGCGGCAATAGCAGCAAGACCGATCCCCGTATTTCCGCTGGTTGGCTCTACGATTACGGACCCCTCTTTGAGGATCCCCGCTTGTTCCGCATCCGCGATGATGGCGGCGGCAACGCGATCCTTCGCGCTCCCCGCGGGATTAAAGGATTCCAGCTTGCAAAGGATCCGCGCCCGCAGACCCTTGCTGCGGATGAGCGCCTCGGGGCAGAAGAGGGGCGTGTGTCCCACAAGCTCGGTAATATTTTTGTAAATCATAAGATTCCTCTTTCGATAGATAGTAAAATAACCGTACATAGCGGTGAGAACTATGCACGGTTATCATTACATATTGTTGAGTGCTTTGGTAAACTGGCTCTTCTTGTGAGCGGCAGCATTCTTATGAATGATTCCGCGAGCAGCAGCCTGGTCGATCTTCTTGACAGCGATCTTGTAGGTCTCCTGTGCAAGAGCGGTATCACCGGCAGCCAGAGCAGCATGATACTTCTTGATGTCGGTCTTCAGCTGAGAGCGGAACATCTTGTTCTGCAGAGTCTTAGCCTCGGTAACCAGTACACGCTTCTTTGCGCTTTTGATATTCGGCATTGATTTTCACCTCCGTAAAGATTTGATAAATCTGTCTGAGCGGTGCGTATGCGAGGGTACGCCCGTCTTCGTCCATACATTTACATATGATACCACAAACGAATCCAAAATGCAATAGT
>JAFVRI010000210.1 GCA_017504335.1 Clostridia bacterium | reverse complement strand
GTGTGGCGTTAGGTAAAAATTCGGCAGACTCAACAGCGGCTCGTCCTCCTTCGGAGGCTCATTCACCAAAACGTCAAAATATGCCGCCCGAATGATGTTTGCGGACAACGCCTCAAACAAATCCGCTTCATTCACAATGCCGCCTCTTGCCGTGTTGATTAAAACGGCGTCGGGTTTCATGGCTTTCAGTTCCTTCATGGCAATGTAGTTGACGGTTTCCGGGGTCAGCGGTACGTGCAGAGAAACAAAGTCCGACCGCTTCAGAATATCCTCAAGCCCAACAACCTCCACGCAAAATGCCTGAGCGGCTTCCGTGTCGATGAAATACGGATCATACGCCAGCACCTTCATGCCCAGTCCAAAGGCCATTTGGGCGACCTTTTTGCCGATGGCACCGAAGCCCACGATACCGATGGTCTTGCCCTCAAGCTCATAGCCTATCTGCTTGGTCCATTTGTGGGCCCTCGTGTCAGAAATGCTTTCATATAAGTTCTTGGAATCGGCAAACAGAAAGCTGATGGCGGTTTCGGCAACGCTTCTGGCGTTGGAGCCCACCGTTCTTCCAACAAAAATTCCCTTTTCACGGCAGTATTCCAAATCAATATTATCGGTACCCACGCCGAATTTCACGACCGCCTTCAGCTTCGGATGAGCATCAACGTAGGCTTTGTCTACCAACTCAACCCCCACTACCACGCCGTCGGCGTCCCCCGTTTTTTCGTAAAATTCCTCCTTGGTGTACGCATTTCCCGTGTTATTGTATTCCACGGAAAAACCTGCGTCTTCTATGATTTTCACATTATCAAGTCCGCACTTGGCAAAGCCTCTGGGTGTAACGACGATTTTCATATCCCCATTCCATTCCTTTCCTAATCCTGCTGATTTCATTGACACACTTTCATTTTAGTGCTACAATCCCTTTTGGTAAATAGATTTTTTTGCCTGAAATTTTAGAAATATTGCGGTGATGGTATGATCTATAACGCATATGCGGAACAAAACCAGCAGGTATCCGGTATCAATCTGGTAAGCTGCGGGCACATTTTTGCCAAACACGGAAGAGAAATCAACCGTCCCTGCGGTCGGGAGGATTGGCTTCTGTTTTATATCGCCAAAGAAAATGAGACCTTTTATATGAGAAACAAGGTGTCGGCCTCTGCCGGCTCCTTTATCCTTTTCGCCCCCGGGGAAAAGCAACACCATAGCTATGAAGGGAACCAGACCGCCGAGTTTTATTACATTCACTTCCAATGCAAAGCCCTGCCGCCCGAGATTTCGCTTGCAACTTCAACGGTGTATGAAGCCCCTTTTAACCGTCAGATCTGCGACCTGTTTGACGATATTATTGAAGAGACCCTGTGCAAGCAACCCCTTTATGAAAAGCTTTGCATTTATAAAATGCTATATCTCTTAACCCTGCTGGAACGCAGCGTTTTACGGAAGAACCGCCCCAATAAAGAGAGCTTTGAGCGAATCGCCCGGGCGGTTCAGCATATGAACCGGCATTACGACAGCAATTTAAGCTTAGCGGATTACGCCGATATGTGCTCCATGAGTAAATACCACTTTCTGCGGACCTTTGAAGAAATCATCGGCTCCACCCCTATGGAATACCGCAATCACATCCGTCTGCAGCATGCGGCAGACTTGCTTTTGGAAGAACGGCTTACGGTTGAGCAAATCAGTGCCTTGGTGGGGTATTCTTCTGCCTCCTATTTCAGCTCGGCATTTAAGAAAGAATACCACCTGTCTCCCAAGCAATATCAAATGGGAATACGATAAAATAAAATCGCCCCTCCGGTATTATCCGGAAAGGCGATTTTATTCGTGTTACAAGTTATCCGAGGTTGTTCTTTTCAGAATATATCGGATTGGCTTTTGACATTTGCCTTATTCCCACTCGATGGTGCCGACAGGCTTCGGAGTCAGATCCATCAAAACGCGGTTGATTCCTTCGACCTCGCTTGTGATGCGGCTTGTGATCTTGTGAAGAATGGGGTAGGGGATCTCTTCGACAGTGGCGGTCATTGCATCGGTGGTGTTGACGGCACGGATGATGGCGGGCCATCCCTCGTAGCGGCTATCGTCGCGGACACCGACGGATTTGATATCGGGAATTACTACAAAATACTGCCAAACCTTTTCCGCAAGACCGCAAAGGTCAAATTCCTCCCGAAGGATCGCGTCAGCCTCCCGCAGTGCGGCAAGTCTGTCGCGGGTGATGGCTCCGAGGCAACGTACACCAAGTCCGGGACCGGGGAAGGGTTGGCGGTAAACCATCCCGTGGGGAAGCCCCAAGGCCTCTCCGACCACGCGCACCTCATCCTTGAAAAGGAGCTTGATGGGCTCAACCAATTCAAACTTGAGATCCTCGGGCAGACCGCCCACGTTGTGGTGTGACTTCACTGCTTTTTTGCCCTCGGCCTGCTTGATGGACTCCAGGATGTCGGGGTAAATGGTGCCTTGAGCAAGGAAGGTCACATCCTCCAGCTTTCTTGCCTCGTCGGCAAATACGTTAATAAACTCCGCACCGATGATCTTGCGCTTCTTTTCGGGATCGGATACTCCTGCGAGCAAATTCAAAAAGCGATCGGTAGCGTCTACGTAAATAAGGTTGGCATCCAGCTCCTCGCCAAAGACCTTTACAACGTTTTCGGATTCGTTTTTACGCATCAGACCGTGATTGACGTGTACACAAACAAGCTGCTTTCCGATCGCCTTGATCAGAAGAGCTGCCACAACGGAGGAGTCGACACCGCCGGAAAGTGCGAGAAGCACCCTTTTGGAGCCCACCTGCTCGCGGATCAATTTGACCTGCTCCTCAATGAAAGGGACG
>JAFVRI010000209.1 GCA_017504335.1 Clostridia bacterium | reverse complement strand
GGCAAAGGTACAGAAATACAAGAAGAGTGTCATGCTGGAGCCTATGAATCCCTACGAGAGAAGAATCATTCACTCCGAGATTCAGAACATCGAGGGCGTTTCCACCAATTCCATCGGCTCGGAAAACAACCGCAAGATCGTCATTTTCCTGGATGACGAGACCAAGTAAATCACAAGAGCCCCGTTCAGACGAACGGGGCTCTTTTTTTGCGGTATAGCGGAAACAAAAGCGAACCACGTACACAGCCCAAGGTTGAAAAACAGTGAATGACCGATCACGTACTCCACAGGAGCGGTTTTGGGAATCTCTACTCTTCCTCAATTCTTTACAAAAAATTTACCTATATTTCTTGACAAAAGACACATTTTTTGGTACAATGTGCTGAGAAAACGGCAAGATTTTTGAATAGGAAGCCGAATTTCATCGGAGGTGAAGATATGAAAACAATCCGAAAAAACGAATGGAAAAAGCTTTTATGCCTGCTTTTGGCGATGTCCATGCTGCTGGTCACGCTGATCAGCTGTGGAAGTGAGCCCGAAACGGGAGATGAAACCGAGACGCCAACCGACACCGAGACGGTGACCGATACTGAGGCAGAGATCGATACTGCGGTAGGAACCGATACCGAGGCGGTGACCGACACCGAAGCGGCAACCGATATAGAGACGGAATCCGATACCGATCCGGAATCCGACACCGAATCTGCGCCTGTAACCGATAGCGAGGCAACAAGCGAATCGGCTTCGGCGAGCGAAAGTGAATCGGAGAGTGAAAGTGAATCGGAAAGTGAAAGTGAATCGGAAAGTGAAAGCGAGTCGGAAAGCGAGTCCGAATCGGAGAGCGAGAGCGCTCCTGCTTTCAAGGGGTATGACCTGAACGAATTTACGGTGATTCGCCCCGACGGTGCTACTCAGACCGTATTTGAGAATGCCTTGGATCTGAGAGACCTGATCGCAAGATATGCGCCGGGCGTTGACATCGGCAATGACTGGATCGCCTCGGGTGAGGAACAAAAGGTGGCTCTTGCCAAGGAGATCCTGTACGGAAACACCGACCGTGATGAGACCCGTGCGCTGATCGAGGGAATGCCCGAGGATAAGGACTATGGCATCGGATTTTATGAAAACAAGATCGTGCTGTACGGAAGAACCGCGCAGAGCTTGGATCTTGCCGCAGATACCTTTGTGGAGAAATATCTGAAGAAGGCGACAAACGGTGTTCTGACCAATGTTACAGTGGGAACGGTGATCTATGAAGCAGATCCCTCCTTGGACGAGGCGCTGACGCTCCGCTCCTTCCGAGATTATCCCAAATTCCAAAGAGTTCATGCCGACGCGGTTCCTTGCAGCTACTACGGTGACCAGTACCTGTACACCGGTGTGGAGGCAAGTGCCGTTGAAGAATACATGGGCAGACTGACCGCGGCAGGCTTTACGATGGTACAGGATAATGTGGCAAACGGCAATCGCTCGGTCACCTTCCAGGGAAAGGGAGGAACCATCAATCTGGGCTATCTGTCTGCCACTAAGGAGCTGGTGGTATCTGCCGATAACGGAGAATCCACCCTCTTCCAAAAGCCCGCGGAGGGAAGCTGGGAGAAGCTTGGCCCGAATTCCTTTGCGGTCATGACTATGGATTATTCCAAGTATAGCTGCTCCGTGGGCTGTAACCCCCGCTATGACAACAACGGACTCTCCTACGTGATTACGTTGGAGGACGGACGTTATATCATTTATGACGGCGGATATGAAGCCCCCAACGACCAGGAGATCCTTTATGAATTCCTTCGCGACAACAACAAGAGGGAAGGACTTCCCGTGATCGCGGCATGGATCATGACCCACTCCCATGCCGACCACTACGGTGCCTTCATTTCCTTTACGAAGAACCACGCAAAGGACGTTGTGGTAGAGGCGTTTGTGGTGAACACCGGCGAGAGCTCCTGCTACACCGACGGACACAGTACGTACCTGGAGGGCTTGGGCGCGTATGCCAAGACCTACTACAAGACCGAGCAGGTGATCAAGCCCCACGTGGGACAGAATCTGTATTTCGGCAACGTGGTCATCGAGACCCTTTATACCCACGAGACCTTCCACTTTGACGATCGCAATCTGACCAACGAAAATTCCGCGTCGCTGGTTACCCGCATTTATATCGACGGCATGACGATCCTTATGCTGGCGGATGCGGCAGAGGATACCTGCCTTGGTATGGTGGCTCTGCACGGTGACTACGTAAAGAGTGACTTTATGCAGATCGCTCACCACGGAAACGGTGGCGGACGCAGAGAGCTTTACAGCCGCGTGGATCCCGATTATATGCTCTGGACCACCTCTCAGCCCGGCTTCCGTCGCAGAACGGCGGGATCCTCCTACTCGGTCGGTATGCCCAGCGCCTATATTGCAGCTCTGAATAAGGAAATGTTTGAGCTGACGGGCGGTGTCCGCGAGAACATCAACGCAAACGGCGCCACCAACGCGGAGGGCGTGCAGACCAACTGGTGCGCGGACGGACCTGTGGATATTCTGACCTTCGGTGAGAACAAGACCGTCCACATTGAGTATTACGAGATCCGTGCAGAGCTTCTCCCCAATAACCCCATTGAGGAGTGGGATGCGGAATTTGTTCCCGATAATCGATAATCCCTGCAGAACGCCATCGGCAGCATTGCTGCCGATGGCGTTCCTGTTTTTGACGGGTGCTTGAAAAACTTATTTAAATAAAAATAAGAAAATTCAAAAAACCTCTTGATTTTTTGGTTCGGTTATGGTACAATAAGGAGTACTATGAAATAATTCTGCCAAAATGGGCAGGTAAACATGATGTTTCGGAGGAAAAAATACAATGGGAGTATTGGAAATTGTTCTGGGTGTTATCATCTGCGTTCTCGCAGTTGTTTTGATTGCGTGCGTGCTGCTGCAGTCGGGTAAGGACAAGCGCTTGTCCGGTGCCATTGCAGGCGCTGCCGAGACCTTCTTCGGCAAGTCCAAGAGCCAGGCAAGAGATAAGGTTCTGAGTCGGATCACCACGGTGTTGTCCTTTGTGTTTGTGGTCCTGGTTGTTGTTATGTACATCTACATGACCAAGTAAGAGCCGAAATAAAAGAGCATCCGTCAAGGGATGCTCTTTTATTTTTTT
>JAFVRI010000208.1 GCA_017504335.1 Clostridia bacterium | reverse complement strand
ACCTTAGAGAAAAAAGAATCGCCTACCCGTCACACAAAGACGAGGAGTCTGTGTTTCCCCAAGCCATATTTTGTAATAAAGTTTTTGCCAAGCTTTTTTCAAAAAGCGGAAAAAATCGGGTCGCAAGTAACTATTCCCTCCGAATATCCGCACCGAGGCGCTTGAGCTTGCCCACGATGTCCTCGTAACCTCTGTCGAGGAATTCGAGACCGGAGATCTCACTTTCACCTTCGGCGGCGAGAGCGGCAATGACGAGGGCGGCACCGGCGCGCAGGTCACTTCCTTTGACGGAGGCGCCGTGCAGGGAGGGGACACCGGTAATATGGGCGGCACCGTTATCGACGACGATGTCGGCACCCATCTTTTTTAATTCCTCGGCATACTTAAAGCGAGCGCCCCAGATCCCCTCGGAGATCGAGCTGATGCCCTGTGCCAGCGCCAGCATGGCGCTGAACTGGGGATGCATATCGGTGGGGAAGCCCGGATAAGGATTGGTCTTGATGGTGGTGGCGCGGTAGATCCGCTCCGAGGTTACGGTAATGGAGCTGTCGGAGGCGGTCACGCTCAGACCGATCTCCTTGAGCTTTTGACTGATGGCATCCATGTGCTTGGGAATCACACGGTTCACGGTCACAGAACCGCCCGTAGCGGCTACGGCGGCCATGTATGTACCCGCCTCGATCATATCGGGCGCCAGCTCGTAGTGACAGCCGTGAAGTGCCTTGACACCCCGAATGCGGATCATGCCCGTGCCCGCGCCCGAAATATCGGCACCGCAGGCATTCAGAAAGCTTGCCATGTCCACGATATGCGGCTCACGTGCCGCGTTCTCGATGACGGTCACGCCCTCGGCAAAGACCGCCGCCAGCATAATATTGATGGTAGCACCCACCGAAGCCACGTCCAGATAGATCATGTTGCCGTGAAGCCCATGCTCTGCGGTGGCATGGAGATTGGCATTGTCGTCGTATTCCACCCGAGCGCCCATATGCTCAAAGCCCTTGATGTGCTGGTCGATGGGACGCACACCGAAATCGCATCCGCCGGGATAGCCCACCAGCGCCTCGCCGAATCTGCCGAGCATGGCGCCGATCAGATAGGTAGACGCACGCATTTTGCCCACGTATTCCATGGGCGGACTTTTCATGATCACCTCGCGGGTGTCGATCATGACGCTGTCGGTGGTCTCAAAGCGCACCTTAGCGCCGATGGAGCGAAGGATCTCCAGCGTCAGGGAAATGTCGCTTACGTCGGGCACGTTGCTGATGACACAGATGTCGCCTGTGGCAACCGTGCCGAAGAGGACGGGCAGAGCGGAGTTTTTCATTCCGCTGATGGTGACCTCGCCAAAGAGCGGCTTGCCGCCCCGAATTCGTAATTTATCCATATAGCCTCCGTTTTGGCAGACTGTGATGTCTCTTATTATTGTATGCGCTCGCCCGTTCCTTCGGGAATAAAATATGCGACTGCCAGGTCCACGACCATGCCGTAGCTCCGAACACCCTCGGTGCCGTGAATGGTCAGAAAGGTATCGTTGACCGCGTCCGAGACCTCGCTGGCAACCGAGTCCCGAAGGGGCTCAAAGAAGCGGGAGAAGGCGGAAAGCTCGCCCTTGACCGAGAGAGACAGGGTGGCGCTTACCTTTCGATACAGCTCGGGGTCGGCTCGGTACAGCTCTCCCGCCACGTATTCGTAGAGATTCAGGTACGCTACGTAACGCATATAACTGTACTCCGATGCCGAGCAGACAAGAAATGCCACGAAATTGGCCTCGTCCTCGCGGGCGATGCCCCGCTGATGCGCCAGCTCGTGGGCGGCGGTAAAGGGAAGGGTATAGTCGGGAAAATACACGTTCAGGTTTGCCTCGCCCGTGAAAAAGGTATAGACTCCCGTGATGTGGGTATAGGACATGGGCTTGGAAAGCATCACGGGCTTTATGCGAGAATAAAGGTGATCGGTCACGTCAACGGCATCGAAGGCCTCCAATAATTTGTCATTCATTTCTCCGAAGTCATAGGGCATGACCGAAAAGCCGTCGGTGCGGTAGGTCACGTGACGAGCCTCCTCGTTGACCTTGTCGGCAAGGATCATCGCTGTTTCGTACAGCTCCTCGCGGCTGATCGCGCGGCGGTTGAGTCCCAGCCTCTTGTCCAAGGACGTGCCCCGATAGGCGGGTGCCATACCGAAGGTAAAGAGGGTGAGAATGAGGGCTGCCGCGGAGCCGACGCAGGCGCAGAATCTGCCCACGTCCCGCCAGGTGTCGGTGCAACGGCGATAGCCGTAGCGGAAGGCGAGAAAGACGACCACGGGCAGAAGCAGGATCAACAGCTCCGCCAAGGAGAAGGGGATCAGATTGGTCAGGTACGCAAGCGTTGCCCGAACCGCGGGAGAGATCCACCGATTGAAGAAATCCGCAAAGGCGGGACTGATCCAAAACAAAATATAAAAGGGGATCGAGAGGAAGAAGAACGCGTATATGATGCGGACGGCAAGGGGGAGCCGTCTTTTTTTCTTTTTGGGTTGAGGCTCAATGGGCAGATCGTTCAAGGATCTCTCCTTTCTCGGCAATCGGGAGCCCTAAGGCACACAGCGCCGCTGTCATATCGTCGGGAAGGGGGGATTCTACCGTGACCGTCTCTCCATCCATCGGACGGGGAAAGGTCAGGCGGTGGGAATGGAGCGCATGCCGTCCAATGAGAGGAGAGGGCTCTCCGTAAAGATCGTCTCCCAGAATGGGACAGCCAAGCCCCGCAAAATGCACGCGCAGCTGATGGGTACGACCCGTCAGAGGCTCGCACGCTACAAGGGAATGCCCCCGGGAAACGGCAAGCACGCGATACGCGGTACGGGCAAGGGCGCCGCCCTCGTCGGCTCGGCAGTTCTCCCGAAGGATCACGCTCTCGGCAGTCCTTCGCATATAGGTCTCAAGGATGCCCTCGGATTCCGCGGGGACACCCCGAAGGATGGCAAGATAGGTCTTACGGATCTCGCCCCGTTGCATGGCTTGCCCCAGTCTTGCGGCGGCAATGCGGTTGCGGGCAACGAGCAAAAGACCGCTGGTGTTTCGGTCCAATCGGTTCACGGGACGGAACACGAAGGGAACACCCAGCTCGGCATAGCGGTATGCCAGGGCATTGGCAACCGTGTCGTCATGGTGTCCGTGCGAGGGATGGGTGGGCATATCCGCGGGCTTTGCGGGAACTACAGCGTCGTCGTCCTCGTAGAGGATCTCTAAGGGAAGTGAAACCGGGAGCAGCTGCTCCTGATCCTCCCGATCCTCTACCGCAAGGAATACAAGGTCTCCCTCGGACAGCACGTAGCGTACGGTCGCATGGGCTCCGTTGACCAAAATACCGCCCTCGGAAAATTTCAGATGGCGCGTCATGGCGCCCGAAAGCCGTACCTCGGAGCGCAATAGCTCCTTGACGGTCCGACCCGCCATTCTCTTGTCAATTCGGATTTCCAAGATGCCCTCCCCACAGTTTGTTACTGATCTATTATATTATACCACGAAGAGAAGAATATTACAAGATTTTTTTGGATGCGTTACAACAGTTTTTTGAAGGACGCGCGGGGGACGCGGAGGACGCGTTTTACGCTTTTTGAAAAAAGCTTGGCAAAAACTTTATTACAAAATATGGCTTGGGGAAACACAGACTCCTCGTCCTTGTGTGACGAATAGGCGATTGTTTTTTCTCTAAGGTAGAAATCCGTCGGACGGCTACACGTGCTACGCACAGCCACCGACGGATTTCTTTTTATTTTCCCTATACATGTCATCCTGAGCGGAGTCGAAGTTTTGGTGAGGGAGCGAAGCGAGCCGATCCAAAACCGAGGAGCGTATGCGACGATGGGATCTCCTATGTCATATTCCGAACAGATCATTCAAATGAATATATTCATTCGACAAGAGGGCTATGGAGACCCCTTTGTAGATCCCCGCGAACCCTTCGGGTTCTTGCTTTGGGGCGAACGAGTCCGCCCCAAAGTTCGACTCCGCTTTCGCTTCGCTCAGGATGACGTACGATTTTATGTGTGCGTGGGTT
>JAFVRI010000207.1 GCA_017504335.1 Clostridia bacterium | reverse complement strand
ATCCCCGTACAGCGCACGGTTTCTCTCTGCCGATTCGGTCTCGGTGCGATATGCCTTCATGAACAGTCCAAACAGAAAATCCAGATACTTTTCGGTGAAAAGACCTAAGATTTCCTTTTTTGCCGCTTCGAAAACCTCGTCTACCATGGCGGCTCTTGCCTCCAGCACAGCGCTTCTGCGAATCATCTCCTCATCTGCATGAGCACGGGCAACCAGCTCCTCTGCCTGATGTCTGGCATCCGTATCGATCTCTTTCTTCAATGCCTCGGCTTTGGCGGCGTATTCTGCCGCGATCTCCTTGATGCGTGCCTCTGCCGCCTCCTCGGAAAGGCGGGCATCCTCTCTCGCCTCAGCCAATATTTTATCGGTAATTTTACTCAAGCCTATCATAGGGCCTCCTGTTTCAGGTAATAATGGGGGATGTTTCTCCTATATCAGCCCACAGGCGCGAACAGGACAAGCAGAAGGGATACAAGCACCGCAAAGATCGCGTAGGTCTCAACGAGTGCCGCGGAGGTAATTGCCTTACCAACCTCCTTGGGTCTCTTTGCGATCAGAGCAATGCCGGAAGCGGCAACTTTACCCTGCTTTACACCGGAGTAGAAGCCGACGATCGCAATGGGAAGAGATGCCATCAGGAAGTATGCTCCCTCTCCTACCGTCAATGTCAGAGGAGTTCCACCGAGAATACCCATCTTAAAGATGATCAGGAATGCGGTGATCAAACCGTAAATACCCTGTGTACCGGGAAGAGCCTGCAAAATCAGTGCCTTACCAAACTTGGAAGGATCCTCGGAAAGAAGTCCTGAGGCTGCCTCGCCTACAAGGCCAACTCCCTTTGCGCTTCCCATTCCCGCAAGTGCCGCTGCCAAAGCCGCTCCGAGGAGTGCCAGATTGTTTCCTGTAAAGATCAAATTCATCAATTCGCCGAAAGTCATGATTGATTCTCCTTTTTGTTCATAAATAAAATTTATTCTTCCGTATATTTTTCCGAGGGCACCGCCGGTTCAAAGATCACACCGCCGTCCTCGTAGAATTTGTTGAAAAACTCAATATACTGCAAGCGCGAGGTATGCACAAAGGTTCCCAGCACATTGATAGCAATATTGAGCAGATGTCCCACGCAGAACGCAACGACAAGACCAATAAAGCCGACGATCGATGCGCCTCCCATGGTACCGAGAATGTTGACCACCTGTGCGATAACACCTGCCGCCAGACCCAAGGCAAGGATTCTGGAGTAGGACAGAAGATCGGACACGTAGTTGATCAAATCGTAAATTCCGAGCAAGCCCTTCATGAGCTTCATGACAATGTTTTTTTCTGCCCTTCCGTGCGTCAGGACGATCAATGCCACCGCGGCAACCGTCACCCAGATTCCTACCGATGGAATCAGAACGATCAATGCTACACCCGCAAAAAGCAGCCAGTAAGCGCCGATATCAAAAACAGCATCCCATACGTGTCCTTCCTTACAAAGGATCACGAACCGTACCGCCATTCCCGCAATCAGGTGAACCGCTCCGATCGCCAGAGATACCACCAGGAATCCCATAGGATTCTGCAACGGATCAAACAGGATCGCAAGATTTGGCGCGGCAGAGCCGAGAAGCGCCAGATTGGGAAGCTCCGCATCGGTCAGATTCATCATGTTCTTCATGATCGCCAGCGGCAGATCTCCGAAGTAGGCGCCGAACAGAACACCAAATACAATACAGGAGATTCCGCAATAGCCAAACATCTTCAAGAACCGTTCCATAGAGCGGGAGGGCTTCAGCAGTTTGACACCGAGAAAGCATCCAAGCGTCAGAATCAGACCGTAGCCTGCGTCCGCAAACATAATTCCGAAGATGATGAAATAGAAAATACTCATGATAAACGTGGGATCGAATCTGCCGTATGCCGGATAGGAATACATGGCAAGAACCCATTCGAAGTTGGCGGCAAATCCGTTGTTCTTCAAAAGAACGGGAGGGTTGTCCCCTTCCTCGGGATCGCTCAGCTCATAGGCGCAATCAAAGCGCTCCAAGAGATCGGAAAGCCGTCCCTCTTCCTCCGCGGGGATCCATCCGTGAAGAATGACCGTACGCTCGGTGGCAAGCATTTTTTCCTGCTCGCTTGCCGCAAGAAGTGCCGTAGCCTCGATGTCGTAATACTCTTCTACCGTGTCCAACCGCGTTGCCAGCTCGACCATGCGACCGTCCAGCATTTCCTGTTCCTTTTCCAAGGAACCGCCCTGCTTCTCTAAAAGCTCTCTCTGTTCGGCGGCGGTCTCGCTTACCCCCTTGAAGGTAGCACGCACAAAGCCGTATTCCGAAAGCACCGTGCCGACAGACGAAGCATCATTTTTACAACAGAAAACCGCCACATACGAGCCGCTCTCATTGGAGGAAAGCTGCTCAATGACCGCTCCCTTCTCATACAACTCCTTTCCCATCTCATCCATGCGGATGCCGATTGGGAGAGAGCCCAGAAGAAGCTCGGTTTTTTCGGTTCCCTCGAATCCCAGCGGGAGATCGTATGCCAGGTACGGTGCCGATGCATCGGCATTGGCTCGCAACCTTGCCAGCTCCCCTTTAATTTCCGTCTTGCGTTCCAAGATTTGCAGTGTCTCCTCTACGATCTGCTCCGCCTGCTCGGCAGATCCGTCCGAAAGAAACCGATCGGGATCGATTTTCCTTTTTCCGCCAAAGAGTCCCCGGGAACGTGTGGCATAGGGATTCAACGCCTCCATAGCCGCATGGATCCGCCCGACCCGTTCCTCAGCCTGTCCCCGTTTCGTCTCTGCGGCATACCGAGCGGTGGCATATTCGTCTCCCGTCTCGGGCTCTGCCGTTCGGATTTCCACACAACGGAGACGGATCAGCTTTTTGGTCAGCAAATCCACCTCGTCACGACCCACAAACAACGCAAGCCTTTTCATTTTGCTTACTGACATGTTTCGTACAATCCTCCGATGATCATTCTCACCGCATCACGCATGCGATCCTCGCCCGCTTCGCGCATCTTTGCCGCTTCGGATCTTGCATCGGCTCTGGTTTTCTCCAAAAGCTCCTCTGCCTTTTTTTCAGTCAACTCCAGCTTCTTTCGATTTTCACGGGTAGCATTCGCTTCGGTTTGCTCGCAAAGACGTGCACCCTCCATCTCCGCCAAGCGGATCTTTTCCTTGGCACGTTCCACACCGTTCTTGCGAATCAAATCCGCTTCCGCTTCGGCTTCCCTAATTTTTCTAATGGCTTCCTTTGACAAAATCTCACCGCCTTTTTTAGGTTTCTCCCCATCATAAGGGGCATTTTCTTGATCTCAAAAGACACAATTCTATAAAGTATATCATATCATATTTTTTTACCTTTTACAAGACTATTTTGATATTTTTTTAACTTTTTGGTGCAGAATTCTCAATT
>JAFVRI010000206.1 GCA_017504335.1 Clostridia bacterium | reverse complement strand
GAGAAGCCCGTCACTCGCACGATGAGATGGCGATAGTTTTCTGGATGCTTTTGGGCGTCCAGCAGCTCTTCCTTGGAGGTGCAGTTGAGCTGAAGCGATTGAACAGCCGAGCCCGCGATCGCGCGCAAAAAACCTTCGCAACGGTCAAGGGGGATCTTGGGGGGCAGAATGATATTGACCACCGAATTTGCCGCCATGGTAGAAGGGTCAAGCGATGAAAGACTGTTGATCACATCGTTGACGCAGGGGATCTTTTTCAGTCGGGAGGGCGTTAAACCTTGGGCAAAATATTCTCCCGAACGGCGTCCGTCGGGGGTAGCGAGGGTTCGCTCTCCCCACCAGCGGATCTCGGTATAGGTCAGATGACCCATGTGGACCTTGCCGCCGTGCATTCCCGTTTTTCGGGAGAAGATCTCGTAAAGGTCGTTGTTGAACCGATTGGCAAGGGCGCAGGAGTCCTCCTGACCGTCCCCCCATCCGTGACAGCGGATCGCCTCCGCTCTCACTTCCTCGTATCCTTCCCAGTTCGCGCGAACGGCACGAAGATATTCGGAGAGGGAGTATTTTTTGAGATCATAGACCAGAGTCTTGATCGCCATCAGCGAATCCACAAGATTGGGCAGACCGAACAACAGCTGATAATCGTCTCGGTATTTGGCGCCGTCCATGGTAAAGTCGGCATGCTTCTCCAGACACCCCTCCAGCGTGGAGGAGAAGATGGGGAAGCGATCGACCTTTGGAAAGATCCGTCCGCCTCTTCTTTGTACATCGAGCTTGGCATCCAGCAGAATTTCGCAGTTGCGAAGCGTCCTTTCGTAAAATTCCTCAAAGCTTTGGCAACCGTCAAAGGAGACAAAGCGGATCCCCACCGCATCCATTTTATCCTGCAGATCGTGCAGGGGATATTCAAGGGATTTCAAAAGATTCAGATAACTGCCGTGATCGTATTTCTCCTGATTGGTAGCAATGCCCCAACATCCCGTAATGACGTAATCTCTTGCCTCCTCGATCGGTCTGCCTGCGCGTAAAAGTGCGGGAATGGTGGCATCATCGTTTTGCAGAAGAATGGTGGTCGTTCCGCTGACGATGGATTGGTTGACGGCATCCAGATATTCCTTGGGAGAATCCTTCGAAAAACGGCATTTGATCTTGGGAAATATAACGGTATGATCCCGTGTTGCGCGCAAAAACAGTTCGGTGAGGGTATTGTAAAGCGGCTCGCCGTTTTCATCACAACCGCCCAAAGTGTAGGTGTTTTCCAGCTCGTGATCGGCGTAGCCCTCCATCGGCATATCGTGATCGTAGTGGCAATCCCAGATGAGAAGGAATTGGCAGATCAAAATATACGCTTCTTCTTCGGTGATCCGTCCCTCGGACAGATCGCTTTCATAAAAGCGAATGAGATCCTTGTCAAGCCGCCCGAAGGTATTGGGACCCGCTCCCTCCAAGGAGCCCATGGCAGTACGGAGGAAGGCAAGAGTCGCAAGTGCTTCGTAAAAGGTTTTGGGAGCATCCCACGGTACTCGCTTTGCTGTGTCTGCGATGAGGGCAAGATTCTTTTTCGCTTCGGGATCGGTTTCGCTTGCAAGCAGCTCCTCCGCCTTCATGGAAAACCTCTCCGCCATACGGCGAAGGACGGTCATTCCGTGACAGACCGCTTTCAAAAACTCTCTCTCATCCTCGGTTTTGGCGGTTGCCAGCCCGGCTTTCGCTTTTTCATAGATGCCGCAAGCGCCGATCTCCAAAAAGGGACGGCAGTTGAAATTGAAATGCTGCTCGGTGTCATTGTAAGGGCCGCAGATGAGGTAGAGCCGCTCCCGCCCGTGGGTTCTTCTTTTTTCGTAAAGCGCCTCATCCTGCTCGATAAACAGATGCTTGTTGCGTTCATAAACCCAGCCGTTTGCCTGGGTAAAGCCGTGCCCCTTGGCGCTTCTCGCACCATCGGAAAGGGAGGTCAAAACGCCCGTTTCATAGAAAAACGGCACAGCTCGGAAAATCACGGGGGTGAATTGTTCGGTGATCACATCATATTGAAGCAGCTTTTGCTTGGTCACACTCATGCCGTCTACAAACCGTTCATTCAGGATCGAAAAGCAGTGATCGGCAAACGCTTTTGCTCGCTCGGCATCACCGTGAAGATAAAAGCCGTGCAGCTCGTTCCGTAAATCGTCAAACATGAAAGTCGCACTCCTTTCTTTTTCTGCCCTCAGTATATCAAATCGCCTATTCATTTGCAATGGAAAACAGAGAAATTTGTAAAATACGGAAAATTTTATTTACAAAACGAATTGGATATGATACAATAAGATCAAGAGAGAGGAGGCGAACAGGGTGTCGTTTGAGAATTTGCGTATCAAAGACGTGCGTTCCGTACTTCATTATACACCGAATATAAAAAAATGGAGTGCGAACAATCGAAAAAATCACTTTGTAGGAATCATGCTCAACGGCTCGGCATATCATCGCTTTGCCAATCAAGAATTTGTATTATCGAGAAATTGCATTTACTTTTTTAATCAAAAGGACGATTATGATGTAGAGGTGTTGGAGGCGGGGGAATCCTTCTCGGTCCATTTCACTACCTACGAGGAGATCAAAACCGACAGCTTTTGTATCCCCGTCGAACATCCCGATGAGGTCATCGCACTGTTACAAAAGGCGGAGCATCTGATTCAAGTATCGGGAAACGGGGATCTTTCTTTACTTGCAACGGTCTATAAGCTTTGTGAGGTTATTTCTCGGGCAAGACAGAAGGTATATTTTCCAAAAGATACGAGAATGTATGCCGCCAAGGACTATATCGATACCCACCTTGGAGATCGGAAATGCCTTGCGCGTGCCGTGGAAGAGAGCGGGATCTGTGCCCGACGGTTTAACGATCTGTTTAAGGGAAATTTCGGGGTCACTCCCAATCGGTATGTAACATACCGTAGAATCGAGAATGCCAAGACCATGCTGGAGATCCCAAGCCTCACGGTTTCCGAGATCGCCGACCTCTGCGGCTTTTCGGACGTGTATTATTTCAGCAAGGTATTCAAACAGATCTGTGGCATCCCCCCAAGTAAATGGAGATAAAAAGGCAATATCAGTCCGAAATAGGATTGATATTGCCTTTTGCTTTGTGTCCAATATTCGTTCGTAGGGGCGAACTGTGTTCGCCCGCGGGCGTTCAAAGAACGCCCCTACGGATTGGCACTGTGAATTTACGCCGCCAGATTCCCCATCTGATTGAGCATATTCTCCACGAAAATGCCGTATCCCGTGGTCGGGTCATTGATCAGCACATGGGTGACAGCGCCGATGAGCTTACCGTTTTGAATGATTGGGCT
>JAFVRI010000205.1 GCA_017504335.1 Clostridia bacterium | reverse complement strand
TTGGCGGTTATATGGGAATTCTGGCAGAGGATGAAATCGCGGTGGCAACCACAAATCGCAATTTTGTGGGTAGAATGGGACATATTACCTCGAAGATCTATCTGGCAAGCCCCGAGGTTGCTGCGGCGAGTGCGGTGGCAGGTAAAATCTGCGATCCCAGAGATTTGAAATAAGGAGGATGCATACGATGAACGTACAAGGATCTGTACATAAATACGGAGACAATGTCGATACAGACGTCATTATCCCCGCAAGATATTTGAATACCTCCGATCATAAGGAATTGGCTTCCCATTGCATGGAGGATATCGACGCCGATTTCACCAAAAAGGTAAAGAACGGTGATATCATGGTAGGTGGTGCCAATTTCGGTTGCGGCTCTTCCCGTGAGCATGCTCCCATTGCCATCAAGCATTCGGGTATCTCCTGCGTAATCGCCAAAACCTTCGCGAGAATCTTCTTCCGCAACGCCATCAATATCGGTCTGGCAATTTTGGAATGCCCCGAAGCAAGTGAGCGGATTGCGGACGGTGATGATGTTTCCGTGAATTTTGACACGGGCGTGATTACCAATCTGACCAAGAATGAAACCTATCAGGCAGAGCCTTTCCCGGAGTTTATCAAAGATATCATTCGGGCAGACGGTCTTATGAATTCCATCGGAAAGCGGTGATAAATATGAAAAAGCATATTGCGATATTAAAGGGAGACGGAATCGGTCCCGAGATCGTGGATCAGGCGCTTCTCGTCTTGAACAAGGTTGCCGAGAAATTCGGTCATGAATTTACCTATATAGAGGTTGCCATCGGTGGATGCAGTATTGACAAATACGGTGTTCCGATTACCGAGGAGGGCATGAATGCCTGCAAGCAGGCAGACAGTGTTCTTTTGGGTGCGGTCGGCGGACCTAAGTGGGATGGTGTTGATCCTTCCATCCGTCCCGAAAAAGCATTGCTCGCCGTACGCAAGGAGCTTGGACTTTTTGCAAACCTTCGCCCTACCAAGCTGTTTTCTCAATTGGCGGATGCATCTCCTTTGAAGCAGAGCATTGTCGGAAACGGGATCGATCTGATGATCGTCCGTGAGTTGACGGGCGGTATCTATTTTGGAAAGAGAAGGACCGAGTCGGTAGACGGCGAAAAGGTAGCAACCGATGAGATGACCTACAGCGAGCACGAGATCGAGCGGATCGGTCGCGTGGCATTTGAGTCCGCAAGAAAAAGAGATAAGAGGCTGGCTTCGGTGGATAAGGCAAACGTGCTGGATTCCTCTCGCCTTTGGAGAGCGGTGATGCACCGCTTGGCTGAGGAATATCCCGATGTGGAATACTCCGATATTCTGGTTGACAATACCGCTATGCAGCTCATTAAGAATCCTTCTCAGTTTGACGTGATCGTAACCGAAAATATGTTCGGAGATATTCTTTCCGACGAGGCAAGTATGTTGACTGGCTCCATCGGTATGATGCCCTCCGCAAGTTTGTCCTCTACGACGCTCGGTATGTACGAGTCAATTCACGGCTCCGCACCCGATATTGCGGGAATGGATCTTGCCAATCCCATTGGTACGATCATGTCTGCTGCCATGATGCTTCGCTATTCCTTTGATATGGCAGAGGAGGCGGATGCCATCGAGTGTGCGGTCAATGCCGTGCTGGATGACGGATACCGTACAGCCGATATCTGGAAGGAAGGCATGAAGAAGGTTGGATGTAAGGAAATGGGCGCAGCCGTAGCGGCACGTCTTTGAGAAAGGGAGAATGAAATGTTAGAAATCAAATACGAATTGGTGGCAGAAAGAAAGCCGAAGCCCGATTGGGACAATCTTGGCTTTGGACGGCATTTTACCGACCATATGTTTATCATGGATTATGACAAGGGAATGGGATGGCACGATGCGAGAATCGTACCATATCAGAACCTTTCCTTAGATCCTGCTTGCATGGTGTTCCATTATGCGCAGGAAATGTTTGAGGGCTTGAAGGCATACCGTACTCCTGACGGATCGGTACAGTTGTTCCGCCCCGATAAGAATATCGAAAGAATGAACAATACCAATACCCGTCTGTGCATTCCTCATCTGGATCCCAATGATGTGCTGGATGCCTTGAAGGCACTGGTTTCCGTGGAGAAGGAATGGGTTCCCGTCAAGGAAGGAACATCCCTCTACATTCGTCCTTTTATCATCGCAACCGATGTTCAGCTTGGGGTTCACCCCTCAAAGAGCTATAAGTTCATGATCATCCTGAGCCCTGTTGGATCCTATTATCCCGAAGGAATCAAGCCGGTCAAGATCTTTGTGGAGCGTGAATATGTGAGAGCGGTCAAGGGCGGAACCGGATACGCAAAGGTTGGCGGAAATTATGCTTGCTCTCTGATTGGTCAGCAGAAGGCGGAGGAGATGGGATATTCTCAGGTTCTTTGGCTGGACGGTATTGAGCATAAGTATATTGATGAGGTTGGCGCAATGAACGTGTTCTTTGTGATCGACGGTAAGGTGATTACTCCCGCACTGGAGGAGGGAAATATTCTTCCCGGTGTCACCCGTGCATCCTGCATTCAGCTGCTGAAGAGTTTTGGCTATACTGTTGAGGAAAGAAAGCTTTCCTTGGACGAGGTCATCGATGCTTATAAGGCGGGAACGCTGAACGAGGCATTCGGAACAGGTACGGCTGCGGTGGTTTCTCCCATGGGTCTTTTGGATACAGGAGATATGAAGATTGAAATCAACGGTGGTGAGATCGGTGAGGTCGCTCAGAAGCTTTACGATCATCTGACCGGCATTCAATGGGGACGCCTTGAGGATCCCTTTAATTGGGTTGTAAAGGTTGACTGATTTTTGTGGTCGCAGGCAGAAAATTGCCTGCGACCGCATTGTGCGTTTGAGTGAATGAATATAAAATTGAATATATACATCTATTTTGCATAAAAAAACGGTTCATAATTTGCGAATTTAAAATATAATTGTGCAAAGTGCCCATTGAAATACTTAATTTCATGTGAAAGATTGTCAAAGGAGTGCATTGACAAAACCAAGGTTTGGGTGTATAATATACACAAATCAATGAATAATATGCAAGGTGAGCCTTGCGGGAGGTTAGTTATGGAAAAGAAGGATATCAAAAAGGTTGTTTTGGCTTACTCGGGTGGCTTGGATACGTCCATCATCATCCCGTGGCTGAAGGAGAATTATAATAATTGTGAGGTAATTGCAGTATCGGGTAACGTTGGACAGGCAGACGAGCTGGAGGGGCTTGAGGAAAAGGCACTCAAAACCGGTGC
>JAFVRI010000204.1 GCA_017504335.1 Clostridia bacterium | reverse complement strand
GCGTTGCTGAGCCAACATATGCGCAAGCATATGTCCCGAAGCGAAGGAGGACACCGACGGTTTTCTTCTTTTTTATTTTATTTATAACGGGGCGACGTCCTCGACGCACCGTTATAAAACGAAATCCGTCGGGACGCAGCAGGGTCCGACGGATTTCTACCTTAGAGAAAAAACAATCGCCTACCCGTCACACAAGGACGAGGAGTCTATGTTTCCCCAAGCCATATTTTGTAATAAAAGTTTTGCGGAGCTTTTTCAAAAGCGACAAAAAATTTAGTCGTAACTATCCTCCATCACCCCTCGACCTGATGGCTTTTGCGGTAATGATGGGGAGAAAGGCCGTAGGCATCGGAGAAGATGCGGCAGAAGTAAAGAGGGTCATCGAAGCCAACGGCTTGTGCGATTTCGAGAATGCGCATATTGGTACAGCGCAGAAGGCTTTCCGCGTGGGAGAGACGGAGGGAATTACGGTATTCCACGGGAGATTTTCCAGACCATTTGCGGAAGCAACGATAAAAATAGGTTACGCTGACCTCACTCATTTGTGCATATTTTTCTATCTTTTCGTTTTTATTCCATTCCGCGCAAAATGCCTCTGCACCCTTGCGGATAGGGTAGTAGAAGCTCTCGCCCTCATGGGAGGTAGAGAGAAGGAGATCCAAAAGGAGAAAGAATTCCCCCTTGATCTTTGCCATGCTTCGGCTCTCCGAGGAGCGGTGGAAGGCATCGCTCAGACGCTCCAAATATCGGGTGTGGACCTGGTCCTTTCGATGGGTCAGAACCGAGATTCGATCCGAGCAGAGAAACTCCTCCCGATCGGTGTCGAGCAGATGGAGATTGACCGTATAGGTTACGGTTTTTTCATCGATATTTCCCTCGGCGTGGGCGGAATAGCGGATGCCTTGAGGGATGAATACCACATCCCCTTGTTGGGCGGTAAGTGTGGATCCATCGTCCTCGGAGCGAAAGAGAACGCTCAATTCGGAGCAGACGAAGAAGAAAGCACTGACCGGACGCGGACGATCCCGATACAGCGAAAATTCCCGTCCCGTCTTCCATTGCTCGGGGAAAATATCGGTGATCCGAACATCGGGATCCATCAGATTAAACTCGGAAAAAGCGTGTATTTTCATCCGAATTCCTCCTTTTATTGATTGAGTTGATTGTATCATGTTAGTGCAGAAAAGTCAAGGTTTTTTATAATAATACATTCCTATTTGGAGAATTTTCTGCTATAATGAGATCAGAAACAAGGAAAGGCGGGATAAAAATGGTTTACGGCGTGGTAGCGTTGACGCTCTTGTGTCTGACGGTGAAGGGATACAGCGGAAAAAGAACCAGCGGGTACGTAAAGGACGCGACGGACTCTGTTCGCTTCAGCCTTTTGCGTATGATCTTCTGCATGCTGATTGGCGGCGCACTTTTGCTCCTTGAGGGGGCGGGCAAGTTTTTGAAGATTGAGACAGGTATGCTCGGCATTTGTCTGCTTGCGGGTATTTCTAACGCGCTCTTTTTGGTTTGTTGGCTGTCGGCGGTTCGCAAAAATTCCATGGTCTCGATGGATGTAGGCATGACCCTCGGTTCTCTTTTGCCTGCCGTATTCTGCGCAGCTCTGTTCGGTGAGGAGCTTTCTCCCTGGAAAATGCTTGGATTTGCCATGATCGTAGCGGCGACCGTGATTCTGGCAAAGCCCGGAAACGGACAGAAAGGAAGAGGCTTTGGTGCCATTCTCCTCTTGATCCTTGCCGCCGTTGGAGACGGTATGACCGGAGTGGTCCAGCAGCTTTATCGCCAGTATTATACTGAGGCGGGCGACTTTACCCACGGGGTCTTTTATCCCAAAAGTATCTATCACTTTTACACCTACGTGTTTACTTCGGCAGCGCTTTTGGCGGCACTTGCGGTCTGTCACTTGATTCAGAAAAGAAACTCGAAAAAAACGGTGTGGAGGGTGCGTGATGCCATGCCGCTCCGTGTGGTTCTGCACGTGCTTGTGATGGCGGTATGTTTGTTTGCCGCCAACTATCTGCAAACCGTTGCCACCAACAATTTCGGCATGCCCTCCCAGGTGCTTTATCCCGTATTGAAGGGCGGATGCCTGATCACGGTGAACTTTGTTGCCATGATCTTCTTCGGAGAAAAAATCACCCGACGGGGCGTTCTCGGATCGTCTGTGGCGCTTTGCGGAATTGTCTGCATCAATTTGTTGTAAGGAGGACTTATGAATAGAAACATTGAAGAAGCGATTCATTCGTTAAGAGAAAAGCCAATGTTTGCTACATCGGCAGAGCGCTTTTTGATCATGAATGAGCTGAAATCCTCCTATAAGGAGCTTCCGCAGCCGTTGCGTTTTTCCAAGATCCTCTCGACCCTTTTGAGCCGTGTTTCCACGCCCCTTGAGGAGTATGATCTCATTGCGGGCAGAATCGTGGATCGGGAGCTGAGCGAGGAGGAGGAACGGATGTTCCAAATCCATATTGTTCACCCCGATTATCCGACCCACCGCATTTTTTGGCCCTCGGGGCATTGTGCCTATTCCTGGGACGCGGTTGTCAGGAAAGGACTGGTTGGCTTGCGCGAGATCGCCCTTGACCGTATGAAGGAGGTCGATACGGAGGGAGAACGGACTTTTTTGCGTGCCGTTATCGAAACCTACGATGCCATCATCGCCTATACGCTGCGGTATGCCGAGGCGGCGAGGGTGAAGGGAATGAATCGGCTGGCGGATACGCTGACACGTGTGGCAACCGAAAAGCCATCGGACTTTGTGACCGCTCTTCAGCTGCTGTGGATCATTACCCTGATCGATTGCTCCTATGTGTCTGAAAACCCCACCCTTACCGTGGGCAGACTGGATCAGATTCTCTATCCGCTTTATCAGAAGGATCTGGCGCGCGGCGTGCTGACAAAGGAAGAGGCGAAGGAGTATATTACCGACTACTACTGCAAGCACAATCTGATCATGGGGCGTGGAGAGCATCAGGTAGGAGATCCTACCAACAGCACCACCTTCCGACGGATCGCCAATTTCGACGCTCCTCAGTATCTTCTTCTGGCGGGAACCGACGAACGGGGGGAGCTTGCGGTCAATGAGCTGACCGAGCTGTTTGCTGAGTGCATCGTCCCCGCCTTCAAAAACCCTGTAGTGGTTGTCCGCTATGTTAAGGATATGGACAAGTCCTGTCCTGCCCTTTGGAAAACCCTGTGCGAGCGGGCACTTGCCAGCTCCTCGCTGATGTTTTATAACGATGAAAATGTTTTGGCGGCGCTTTTGCGCTTAGGGCTTCCCGAGGAGGATGCCAGACGGTACATCCATTTCGGATGTAACTGGTGCTCCCCCGGCGATAACAGCGCATGGATGGTCAGTTCTCCCCAAAGCAAGCATTACGATACAGTTCGTACGCCCGAGGAAGCAAAGGCATTGGATATCCCCTATATGCGGACAAGAAGCAAGCATAGCTGGCCCGAGGATTTTGTGGAGGTTATGCGAGAGCTTTCTCAAAGGGAAGGGGAATCGGTTACCATCGAGGACTTTTACGACGGATTCTTTGCCCGCATGAGTGAGTTCATCGACAGAAAGCTTGCGTATCTTTCGCGGGAACTGTCGGTCCGAAAGAGAAATCCCTCGTCTGCCATTACCTTCGGAGATTGCTTCTTTACCGATTCGGTGAAGAATGCGCAATGCTTTACGGCGGGCGCAAAATATCACTTTGAGCTTCAGGCATTCCAAATGTTTGGAACGGTCGTTGATTGCTTTATTGCGGTGGATCAGCTGGTATTCATCGAAAAGAAGCTGACGCTTAAGGAGCTGATGGCTGCGGTGGATGCCGATTTTGAGGGGTATCCCCACGTACTGGCGCTTTGCCGAAAGGCGGAGAAATACGGTATGGATACCGAGCTGTCCAACCGCCATGTGGAGCGACTGTCACGGGATGCCAGCCGCTTGGTGATCGAAAAGAACCGACCCTATTTCGAAAAGGAAAAGCTGTTTTTGGTGCCCTGTATGCAGAGCGATACATGGCATTTGAAATATGGCGAGGGATATGGCGCGACCCCCGACGGACGGCGGGCATATACTCCATATTCCCAAAATATCCGCCCCGCCAACGGTGTTGCGGTCAACGGTCTGAGTGCCATGCTTCAATCGGTTTTGCATCTGCCGAAGGACGGATTGGTTTCGGGCGCGCTCAATCTGGATCTGGATCCCAAGCAATTTGAGGGAGAAAACGGTCGTGCCGCATTTTGTGCGTTGTTTGCCTCCTATTTGAATCGGGGCGGATTGCATGCGCAGGTATCCTGTGCGGATGTGAAGGATCTGATCGATGCGAAGGAGCATCCCGAGGACCATCGGGATCTTCTGGTCAGGGTTACGGGATACAGCGGAGTGTTCGTGGATATGTGCGAGCGACTCCAGAACGATGTCATTGAACGGTTGAAATAACAGTGAAAGGTAGGAATATAACATGAAAAACATTCTTCTTCCCAACGGATTGGAGGTTTCCGAGATCGCCCTCGGCGCGATGATGTTCGGCTCGACCACTTCGAAACAGGAGGCGTATGAGGTATTGGACATGTACATGGACATGGGAGGAAACTTCCTGGACACCTCCAACAACTATGCCCACTGGGCAGGCACGGGAGACGAGAGCGAGACGCTTCTTGGTGAATGGCTCCGCGACCGCGGATGCCGTGACCGTGTAGTTCTTGCTACCAAGGTTGGCTTTGACCGCCACGGAAAGGGGGCGGGACTGAAAAAGGAGCAGATCGAATACTGGATCGATGAAAGCCTTCGCAAGCTGGGAACCGACTATATCGATCTGTACTATGCGCATACCGATGATCCCGATACCCCCATTGAGGAGACCATGGAGACTTTTGACCGTCTGGTGCAAAAGGGAAAGGTCCGTGCATTGGGAACCAGCAATTTTGATACGTGGCGTGTAGCGGAGGCAAACTGTCTGGCGAACGCAAAGGGATTTACTCCTTATTCGGTCATGCAGCAGAGACTCAGCTATCTGAATCCGAAATTCGGTGTGGCACCTGCCTATGCCTTCAACGAGGTGGTAGGCAGAGAGCGGTTGCGTTTTCTTTGCGACAAAAATATGCCTTTGGTTTCTTATGCATGCCTCTGTAAGGGAGCCTACGAGGATCCCTCCCGTCTGCCTGCGGAGTACGAGGGCGGAGAGCGCCTGCAATTTATCCGTGAGCGCGCGGCGGAAAAGGGGGTCAATCCCAGCGCCCTTGTGATTGCTTGGCTGATCAATCTTTATCGCTTGGGCAATTTCCCACGCATCATTCCTCTGTTCTCGGCAACGCCCGAGCAACTGCGTCAGAATCTTAATGGCTTGGAGTTAACTCTGACCGAGGACGAGTTGCGTGAAATGAATCAAATCGGATGCCGCTGATAAGTATCCGCCGGTACTGTATCGGAAACATCTTCCTGAAAAAATGTATTTTTTAAGCAAAAAAATCCGACCGATCGTCTTGTGGCATCGGTTGGGTTCTTTTTTTCGTATAAAATCACAAAAAATGTTCTTTTTTCGGGCTGAAAGGTTGACATATATATATAACTGTGATATAATAAAATGTATTTTACTGTGTAATTACGGGTTTTGAAATGACAAAAACCTGATGATAGTTTTCACAAATTCGAATCAAGAGGTGTGCTGATATGAAAATTCCGTTTTCTCCTCCCGATCTTTCCGAGGAGGAGATCTCCGAGGTTGCCGATACGTTGCGTTCTGGCTGGATCACCACAGGTCCCAGAACCAAGAAATTGGAGGCAATGATTGCGGATTGGATCGGAACCGAGAAATGCGTGTGTCTCAATTCTCAAACCGCTTGTGCGGAGATGGCACTTCGGCTGCTGGAGGTCGGAGAGGGCGATGAGGTGATTACCTCCGCGTACACCTATACCGCTTCCGCGTCGGTCATTGATCATGTGGGTGCGAGCATCGTTTTGATCGATACGCAGAAGGATTCCTTCGAGATGGATTATGACGCCCTGGAGGCGGCGATCACCGAACGAACCAAAGCCATCATCCCCGTGGATCTTGGCGGTGTTCCCTGTGATTACGATCGTCTTTTTGAAATTGTCGAGCGGAAAAAGAATCTGTTCCGTCCCAAGGGAGAGATCCAGACAGCCCTCGGACGGGTGGCGATCATGGCAGATACGGCGCATTCCTTTGGTGCCACATACCACGGAAGAATGGTTGGTAGTATTGCCGACTTTTCCTCCTTTTCCTTCCATGCGGTGAAGAATTTCACCACTGCCGAGGGAGGCGCTCTGACTTGGCGAACCGTAGACGGCATCGACAATGACGATCTCTATCGCCGCTTACAGCTGTTTAGCCTTCACGGACAGAGCAAGGATGCCCTTGCCAAGACCCGCCTCGGTGCGTGGGAATATGACATTGTGGGCACGTGGTATAAGTGCAATATGACCGACGTGGCGGCGGCAATCGGACTCAAGCAGTTTGAGCGCTATCCCGCCATGCTGAAGAGAAGAGAAGAGATCATCGGCAAATACGATGCGGCACTTCGTCCGCTGGGCGTGGAAACACTCAGACACTACGGAGCGGACTACCGATCCTCGGGCCATCTGTACCTGACAAGGATCCCCGGAATCACCGCCGAGGAAAGAAATGAGATCATTACCAAAATGGCGGAGCGGGAGATCGCCTGCAACGTCCACTATAAGCCGTTGCCCATGCACACGGCATACAAAAAGCTGGGCTTTGATATTGCGGACTATCCCAATGCCTACGCTCACTTCGCCAATGAGATCACCCTGCCTCTGCACACCTGCCTTTCGGATGAGCAGATCGACTACGTGATCAAGAATTATACTGACATCCTAAAGGGGTATTTGAAATGATCTACCGTTTTTTCAAGAGATTTTTTGATATCGTGATTTCTCTGATCGCGTTGCCCTTTGTGCTGCTGATCATCCTGATCTTCGCGCCGATTATTTTCTTCACCGATAAGGGGCCCGTGTTCTATAATGCGCCCCGTCTCGGAAGAAAAGGCAAGGTGTTCAAAATGTACAAGCTTCGTTCCATGAAGGTCAACTCTCCCAATCTCCGCAATGCGGATGGATCTACATACAACGCGGCAAACGATCCACGCGTGACCGGTGTCGGTCGGTTTATGAGAAAGACCAGCATCGATGAGGTTCCTCAGTTTTTGAATGTACTCAAGGGCGACATGAGCTTCATTGGTCCCCGCGCGCACCTGACGAACAGCTATACCGGATTTGAAAATCTGGATGAGCCTCATCAAAAGCGTCTGGCGGTTCGCCCCGGCATTACGGGATACAGTCAGGCATATTACAGAAACTCTGCCAGCGCCGCACAGAAGATGGAGCACGACGTATACTATGTGGAGCATCTGTCCTTCGGATTGGATGTAAGGATCGTCTTCAAGACCGTTGCGTCGGTTTTGAAGCGGGAAAATATCTATGTGACTCCCGACGGCACCCAGCCCACCGAGTCGAACGCGGACAAGATGTCAGAGGCAGTGAAGAAATGAAAAAACTGTTGATTATCGGAGCATCCATTCTTCAGCTCCCCGCCATTAAGCGCGCAAAGGAACTTGGATTTTACGTGGCGGTCATCGACTACGATCCGGGTGCCATCGGAATCCCCTACGCCGACGAATATTTCAACGTCAGTACCATTGACATTGAGGGTGTGGCGAGGAAGGCAGAGGAGTTCTGCCCCGATGGGATCATGACCCTCGCTACCGATATGCCCATGCGTTCCATTGCGGCGGCATGCGAGCGATTGGGATTGCCGGGAATTTCCTTTGATACAGCGGTGAAGGCAACCGATAAGGGAGAAATGATCAAGACCTTTGAGGCGCACGGTGTAGAGCATCCTTGGTATTTCATTCTGACGAGTCCCGAGGAGCTGGACGGTGTGATGAAGCATATCACATTTCCTTGCATCAGTAAGCCCACCGATAATTCGGGTAGCCGCGGTGTGATGCTCATCCATAATGAGGAGGAGCTTCGGGATGCCGTGGCATACAGCTCCGAAAACGGGCGAAGCGGCGGTGTCATCATTGAGGAATTTTTGCAAGGAAACGAAGTCAGCGTGGAGGTCATGGTGCTGAACGGCATGCCCCACGTACTGAATGTCACCGATAAACTGACTACGGGAGCCCCCCACTTTGTGGAGATGGGACACAGTCAGCCCAGCCGTTTGCCTGAGAAGTCGCTGGATGCCATCCGTGATCTTGCTTGCTTGCCGAGCCGTTCTGGCGGTCGGAATCGGAAACGGACCTGCCCATGTGGAGATCATGCTTACCGAAAAGGGTCCACGCATGATTGAGCTGGGAGCGAGAATGGGCGGTGATTGCATCACCACCCACTTAGTACCCCTTTCTACGGGTATCGATATGGTGGAAGCAACCATGCGCATCGCTTGCGGAGAGATTCCCGATCTGGAGAGAAAGCTCGAAAAGGGAAGTGCCATTCGCTACTTCTCCTGCCCTGTGGGAACCATTGTCGCCATCGATGGCGTGGAGGAAGCACGCAAGATAAAGGGCGTGCGGGAAATTTCCTTTACGAAGCAGATCGGTGATACGTTTAAGACGGTCGGAAGCAGTACCGACCGTGTGGGCTTTGTCATTGCCCAAGCCGATTCCGCAGAGGATGCGGTGACGATTTGCGAGCAAGTCTGCCGCGAAATTCGGATTACGGTAAAGTGAAATGAAAAAATTACTGATACTCGGCGGATTTCCGCAAATGATCGACATCGTGATGACGGCTCAAAAAATGGGCATCTATGTGATTGTAGCGGATCGGGAAGAGAATTCTCCCGCCAAACGCTTTGCCGATCTCGCGTTGCGGATCAGCACCGATGACGTGGATCAATTAGAGGCGATCTGCCGCGAGGAGCAAATCAACGGTGTGTTCACCGGATTTGAGGATTTTAATATTCACATTGCAAGAGAGCTTTGTGAGCGGATCGGATTGCCGTTTTACGCAACCGCCGAGCAATTGAAGCTTGTAACCAATAAGGTGTGCTTCAAGGATAAATGCCGAGAATACGGGGTTCCCGTTATCGAGCAATATCGCCTTGACGAGGCACTGGAAAAGAAGGAATACCCCTATATCGTAAAGCCCACAGACAGTTACGGAAGCAGAGGTATTACCGTTTGTATGGATGATGCCACGTTGATCAATGGTGTGGCACGGGCAAGGGAAGTCTCCTCCTCAATGGGGGCGATTATTGAACGGATGATCGACCACGACCACGGTGTGGAGTTGTTCTATACCTTGGTCGGCGGGAAGATTCGCCTGACCGCAACGGCGGACCGTTATACAGTGAGAACCGGTGAGACCACCGTGCCGCTGCCGATGGCAGAGGTGTTTCCCAGTCGGCATCGGGAGGAACTGCTTCCAATCCTGGACGAGCCCATCCGTCGGATGATGACGGGTATGGGACTTCGGGACGGTTTGATTTTGGTTCAGGCACTTTATGATGGCAAGGGCGGTTATTTCGTTTACGAAATGGCATACCGTCTGACGGGAGAGCAGCACTACCGCATGGTGGAGAAGCAGCAGGGAATCAGCTTGTCGCGCATGATGATCCGATTGGCGCTGGGGGAGGATATTTCCGAATATGATACCGAGCTTTTGGAGGATTCCCGATTTGATAAGCCCTCCATCAATCTGGCACTGCTTTTGAACGCAGGAAGGATCGCCCGTATCGAGGGCTTGGAGAAGGTCTACAGGATCGATGAAGTGATCTCTTACAATCTGACCCATGCCGAGCAGGATGTGGTTCGGGGAAGCGGTGATTATTCTCATATGCTGATCCGTGTAAATATGGTGGCGGAAAACTACGAAAAATTATGCCGAGCCGTAGCCATGGTGGACGAATATGTCTCGGTTCGATCCGAGGACGGAAAGGACATGCTGATCGCACATTTTCGGCTTCCTTGAACCACAGAAAAAGTTGGAACGCAACAATGTGTTCCGAGAGAGGATGGATATATGATCTCGATCAAAGGGAAAAAATTGTTGATACTTGGTGGAACGACGCTGATGATTCATGTGGTGGAGCAGGCTCGTCGCATGGGGGTCTATACGATCGTAACAGACATGAGCCCCATCTCACCCGCAAAAAAATATGCGGACAAGAGCTTCGATATCAGTACCGGTGACATGGAGTCGCTGGAGAAAATGGCAAGAGAACAGCAAATAGACGGCGTGTTTACCGGCTATGACGATTTCAATACATCGGTAGCCGTAGAGCTTTGCAAACGGCTGAGCCTTCCGTTCTACGCCACGGAAGAACAAATTGAAATTACGAAGCATAAGAATCAATTCAAGAATCTTTGTCGCGCCTTTGATGTTCCTGTGGTGAAGGAATATACCAAGGAAACAGTGGAGTTCCCCTGTGTGGTAAAACCTGTGGACAGCTACTCGGCAAAGGGCATTACGATATGCAACAATCAGGATGAATTGACAAAGGGAATTGAGTTTGCACTGCAGTTTTCCAAGTCGAAAACATATATCATCGAAAAGTACATGGATCCCGCCCATACGGATTGTGTAAATATTGATTACGTAATCGTGGATGGAAGGATCGTTCTGTCTGCGGTTGGGGATAAAAAGGTCGTCAATCAGGCAAACAGAGCTCCCCTGACCTCAGCGGTCTTTTATCCTTCCAAGCACGTGGATGCGTATATTCGATCCGTGGACGAGAATGTGAAGCGGATGTTTGCGCATCTGAATATGAAAAACGGTACGGTTTTCATTGAGAGCTTCTTTGACCGAGACGGATTTGCGATTTATGAAATGGGATACCGTGTCGGCGGCGGACAAAGCTCCATTCTGTTGGATCGGCTTTGTCAAGTGGACTATGTGAAGATGCTGATTCGATACGCCTTGAGCGGTTGCATGACTGAACAGAACATGCTTCCGCAGATTGACGTTCGTTTTGCAAAATATTCGGTCGGATTGGTTCTTTTGGCAAAACCGGGATCGGTCGAGCGAATTTGCGGAATTGAGGACGTAAGGGAGATGGACGGAGTGGTTAATATTACACAATATCTCCATGAGGGGGATTGTGTTCCCGACCATCTGCTGGGAACCCTTGGACAGACATTTGTCAGAATTCATATCATCGCGGATACAGCAGAGAGCTTGAATGAAAAGATTCGCTGCATACAGGATACTTTGCATGTGTATGACGTCAACGGAAATGACTTGATTGTTAAAAAAAACGTAAAATATTGAATTTAGGAGAAAAGAAATGCCGATTGAAATTTTGTACATTGTTGCGCTGTTGGCTGTCATCTGCGTAACATTTCTACTGTTCAAGCGACCGATCTACGAATGCATGTTCTATGGATATGTTCTGATGGTGATTTTGACCGATCAGTATGAGAACTTTTTCGGATACATGCTGAAAACCTCAACGGATACCCTATTTTATTCGATCCTTGCATTTTTGGTGCTGGCGAAGATTTTGGACGCGACCCATGCGGTTGACGGGATCGTCAATCTTATCGTTGCCCTGTTTGGCCGAATCCCCGGCGGTGCGGCGTTTACCGCGGTCATTGGAAGCGCCTTTATGGGCGCCTTGTCGGGAAGCGGTGCGGGCAATGTGGCTACCACGGGCGTGTTTACCATTCCCGCAATGAAAAAATCAGGGGTTCCCCCCCATTTGGCGGCAAATATCGAAAGTGCCTCCAGTACCATGGGAAACATGATCCCGCCCTCGGGAGTGATCCTTGCGGCACTCGCTTGCTACAATGAATTCAGCGGAGCGGATATGTCTCAGTCGGTTTTTTGGATCGTTTGCTGGGGAATCGGCTTATGGTTTATCCTCCAAAGGATCGTCACGACCTTTGTGTTTTGTAAGATTTACCATGTCAAGCCTATGGCAAAGGAGGATATCCCGAATCTGAAGGAGACCTTCAAGTCAAGCTGGAAGAACCTGGTGCTTCCGATCATTATCTTGCTTCCGTTTATTTTGGATTTCTTTTTCAAGGAAACCTTCTTTACCGCTCGGTTAGGAAGTGCGGGAGCCAAGAATTTGTCCAGTAGTCTGCTGATCTTTACCCCCGGTGTTGCCGCAGTTTATGCGCTTTTGGTGAATAAACGAACCTGGAACACAAGAGGATTGGTGGAGACCCTGAAAAAATCGGTTACAGGCATCGTTCCCGTTGGGGCAACCATTTTCTTCGCGTACTGTATCAGCAATCTGTTCTCGGCAACCGATTTGGGAGCCAAGATCGGCGGCTATATTCAAGAATTGAACCTTTCTGTTGTTGCGCTGGCATTTTTGATCCCGCTGATCTGTGCCATTTTGGGTATGGTATTACCCGGCTCCGCGCAGACCAAGATCTTTGGCGGAACCATTATTTCGATTTTCGCGGCTGCGGGAGGAAATCCTCTTCTGGCGGCAGCAATGCTTCCCGCGATCACGGGAGCTATGGAGGGAATGACACCTCCTTTGGCGATTTGTATGTATACCGCTATGGGTATCTCCGGGTCGAAAATGAAGGAAACAACCATCAACTGCTTGATTTGGGTGTTTATCCATTACATCCTGTCGGTGGTTTGCTTCTTAGGGCTTTTGCCGATTCTTGGACTGTAAGGAGGTAATGCGAAAATGAAAAAAGTAGCGAATATTCTTTTGACGATTTTTGGAATCGGAATTCTTTTGTGCTTGCTTGCGGGAGCATTGGCTCTGCCCGGTTATCTTGTGGCGATGTGCATTGGTGGAGAAACTGCTTCGCGGCTTGCTGAATGGATCCTGAAACAGTATATGCCGTGGGTGATCCGTGCGGCAAGTGTGTTCGCGGGAATCGGATTGATTGCCATGTATTTGAATCGACAGAAGGCCTTGACGGGCGGAGCAAAGGATAAAAAATAAAGGAACGGAGATCAGTGATGGCAGGATACGTATTTATATCCAACAGTACGAAGCCCACGACAGAAAAATACGAAAGCAGAGAACCCTTGGTTCCCGGCAATGTCAGCCGTCCCTGCCTACAGGCGGCAATGGATTTGGGATACGAGGTGTATTACGGAGTCAACCGAAAAGTTCCCGAAGAGCTTGCGTGCGATATGCCTGTGCATGCCTTTGATTCTCATACCTACCGTAGCATTACGGCATTCGGGGACAATAGGATTGCCTATCGGAATCTTTGTCGGGTTATCGATGAGGGAAGGGTAGAGGTCATTCACTGTAACACGCCCGTAGGCGGACTTGTGGGACGTTTGGCGGGACGGAAGAAAAAGGTGAAAAAGGTCATCTATACCGCCCATGGGTTCCACTTTTATAAGGGAGCCCCCCTTATGAACCGAACCCTCTTCAAGTGGGCGGAAATGTGGATGGCGCATCATACCGATGCCATTATTACCATGAACGCCGAGGACTATGCGGCGGCAAAGAGGTTCCGACTCCGAAAGGGCGGAAAGGTCTACTTTGTCCACGGTGTGGGCATCGATCTTTCCGATTACGCAGGAATGGCAGACAAGCGGGCAGAGAAGAGAGCGGAGCTGTCTCTTGCCGACGATCAGATCATGCTGGTTTCTATGGGGGACCTAGTGTTGAGAAAGAACTACGCCACCGCCATCGAAGCCATTGCCAAGGCGAAGAATCCCTGCTTGCAGTATTTTATTTGCGGCAAGGGTCCCGAGCTTGACAATCTCAAGGCGCAGGCAGAATCTCTCGGTGTGGCGAAGCAGATCCATTTCCTTGGCTTTCGTACCGATATCAAGGAACTGCTTTCGGCTGCCGATATGTTCCTCTTTACTTCCAAGCAGGAAGGTCTGCCTCGCTCCATGATGGAAGCCATGGCAAGCGGATTGCCATGCGTGGCATCCAAGATCCGAGGAAATACCGACCTGATCGAGGACGGTGTGGGAGGATACCTTTGCACCTCCACCGATTCGGACGGCTTTGCCGCAGCGATCACCAAGGTGGCAGATAACATAGCCCTTCGCGAGACGATGCGTGCCAACAACCTGGAAACCATCAAGGAATACGATATTTCCGTGGTGGAAAAGGAAATAGCGGATATTTACGCGGACGTATTGAAGGACTAAACGGAAAGGAACAACGAGATGAAGGTCTTACATATTTTGCAGAGCAACCGATATTCGGGTGCGGAGAATGTGGTGTGCCAGATCATTGCCATGTTTGGGAACGATCCCGATGTGGAAATGGTATATTGCAGCCGTGACGGGCAGATCCGTGAGGCACTTGCCGAGCGAGGAATTCGGTTCGTTCCGATTGTCGAATTGAATGCAAAAGAGGTCAAGCGTGTGATTCGTGCGGAAAAGCCAGACTTGATTCATGCCCACGACATGGGAGCAAGCTTTTACGCTTCGTTGGTGTGCGGAAAAATTCCTTTGGTTTCTCATATCCATAACAATGCGTTTGATTCCAGAGGTGTTTCCGTCAAGTCGATTCTTTACCGTTTGGCCGCAAAAAAGGCGAAGCATATCTTCTGGGTGTCGCAATCCGCATATGAGGGCTACGCGTTCCACAAGAAATTTGAAAAGAAGAGCAGCGTGCTGTACAATATTCTGGATATGAAGGCACTTGTCAAGAAAATGGAAACCGACCCAAACGCTTATGATTACGATATCATTTTTTTGGGACGGCTTACCTATCCGAAGCACCCGCAGCGGTTGATTTCCGTGATGGAACAGATCGTTCGGGCGAGACCGCAAACCACCATGGCGGTTGTCGGAACGGGGGATCTGGAGGAAGAGATCCGCAATTTGGTTGCGGAAAAGAAGCTTGAGAATAACGTCATTTTTTTGGGATTCCAAAGCAATCCCCAAAAGATCCTGCATGACTCAAAATTGATGATTATGACCTCCCGCTGGGAGGGAACTCCCATGTGTGCCTTGGAGGCAATGGCATTGGGCGTCCCGATCGTCAGTACCCCCACGGACGGACTTTGCGCGTTGGTGGAAGATGGGAAGACCGGATATCTTTGCCAAGAGGATGAAGCCTTGGCGGAGAAGTGCTTGAAGATCATTGAGTCGGAGGAGCTTCGCGAGGATATGTCAAAGGCATCCGTGCAAAAATCCGTGCAGATGAACAATATTGAAGTTTATCGAGCCAAGATCAGACAGGCATACAAAAAATAACATCACGTAGATTTATATGAAGAAAATCGTTCTTATGACAGCCAATACAGGCGGCGGAATCATTCAGTTTACGGTTCAGCTCTATCATACCTTTCGGAAGCTTGGCTTTTCGGCAAAGGTTTGGTGAGCAAGGCTCTCTACCGCGCACCCTATAGAGCGTATCAAGCAGGAAAATACCGGATTCAAGAACGTAAAGGAGAGAATAATGATTAGCATTATTGTTCCCGTGTATAACGCAGCATCATTTCTTTCGGACATGCTGGATTCGATTTTGGGACAGTCATATCAGGATATCGAATTGATTTTGGTGAATGACGGATCAAAAGACAATAGTAGTGAAATATGTCACGAGTACGAGAAAAGATATACCTGTGTGAGAGTATTTGATCGCGAAAATCACGGAGCCTCCGCAACTCGGAATTTTGGCTTGGAGCAAGCAAGAGGCGAATTTGTTTGGTTTATGGACAGTGACGATTACTTGGCAGAAAACGCACTGTTCACCGCATTGGAATTGCAACAAAAGTACGATGCGGACGTCGTTATCGGTGGGATGAATTTTTGCTTTACGCAAGAGCAACGAAATGTGCCGAGAAGCGTAAGCGAGGAATTTGCTTTTGCCCAATCGGAATTCAAAACACGGTATAAAGAGCTGTTTGAGAAAAACTATATTTCCTCCTTATGCAATAAAATGATCCGCCGCTCTGTGATTATGGAGCAGGAGCTGCGAATGAACGAGATCCTGTATATGTATGAGGACTACGAATTTTGTATGGATCTTTTGATGAAATGTAAAAGGGTCGCGTGTACGCCAATGGTATTCTACCACTATATGCTTCGGAGCACGCAAAGCCTTTCGCATAGATACAAGCCGGATATTGATCGGATGTTCCACATTTTGAATGTGAAGATTGCGGCATATATGAAGTCGTTTCACGATGACAGTGAAGCAAGGGCATCTCTTTCCAATCTGATGATCTACTTGTCCTACGAATGCGTAAAGAACGAGGCTCGATGCAAGGAGGCTCCCAAAAAGAAAATGAGAGCATTGCTGAAGAGCAGGGAATTTCAAAATGTGATGCGAAGCTTCCGTGGCTACGGCAGGAAATATCAGATTGTTCATCAAATGATGAAACATAAAATGGTTTTAGCTCTGTGGATCTACCTGAAGGCAAGCGGCAAAAATGCTTGACATGAGTAGGAGAATATTTATGAAAAAAATACTGGTTGTGACCAATCACATGAACGTAGGCGGCATTCAAAAGTCTCTGTTGGAGCTTTTGAAGGCGCTTGCCAACGAGGATGAATACGACGTTTCTTTGTTTTGCTGTAAAAAAACAGGAGCGTTTTTGGATCAAATTCCCAATAGCGTTACGATTCTGCCCGAGAATCCTTACGCTGCCTTGAGCGAACAGCCCTTGATCGAGTGCAAAAAACAGGGGAAACGGTATTATTTGACGAGAATGCTCTCTTCGCTTTGGAGCAAATGGTTTAATAAGGCACTTCCTGCAAGATTTTTGTGTGGCAGAATCGGACAAATCGGGGATGAATACGATATTGCGATATCCTACTCTCAGCCCATTGGGGATCACGCATTTTGCAGCCTGACCAATGAGATTGTATTGCATTGCGTTCGTGCCAAGCGGAAGGTTACCTTTGTCCATTGTGATTTTGCAAACTATGGAGGAAATACCAAGCGAAACCGTGGGCTGTATCGGAAATTCGATGCCGTTGCGGCGGTTTCGGATAGCGTAAAAAATCGATTTGCGCAGATCGTTCCCGAGATGTCGGAGCGTTTGTATACAGTATACAATTTCTGTGATTGCGAGGAAATCCGTTCCTTGGCACAGGTGGAGCCGATTGTCTATGAAAAGCCTACGGTCGTTACCGTTGCCCGATTGAGTGAGGAAAAGGGCTTGTTGCGCTGTATTCCTCTGTTTGAACGGTTGAAGTCGGAGGGGTACGAGTTTGAGTGGCATATCGTGGGCGGAGGTCCTCTCCGAGCTGCGATACAGACAGAAATTGAAAAATATCATTTGGAGCAAACGGTGATTTTGGAGGGCGAGCAGATCAATCCCTATAGATACGTGAGGAACGCGGATTATTTTCTGCTTTGCTCCTTTCATGAGGCTGCCCCCATGGTGTTTGATGAGGCGGCAACGCTCATGGTTCCGATTTTGAGTACCAAAACACTTTCCGCTGTGGAAATGGTGGAAAAAAGAGGAATCGGAGTCGTCTGCGAGAACGATGCAGAATCGATATACCGTATGCTGAAGGATGCACTTTCCCATCATCCTACATTTGAAATGGCATACCTTCCTCAAAAGGAAATCTGCATGGCTCAATTGAAGCAAATGATGGAACAATAAAACGAGATCAAAATCTTTAAGAAATTCAAGTATGTGTGAGGATATATGATGATGGTTCAAGAGAAAAAGGGGCGGTTCACACCTGCTGTGATGATTCTTGCAGGAGCCCTTTTGGCGGGAGGCGTTTTGCTGCGTGATGTGGCGGGAATCGAAATCAACAAATTTCTTTTTTTGCTGATCGCCGCAGTGCCCTTGCTTTTCCTGAAAGTGGAATATACTGTGATATTTGCGGCATTTCTCATTCCCCTTTACGTGGGATTGCCCGGAAACTATATCTCCCTGGTACTTCTGATTCGGCTTTTATTCGAATACGTTCGGAACAAAATCAAGTTGGACTTTTCTCTGTTTCTCGCTTCGATTGCGGTGACGCTTTATCTGATTATCTCCAACGTGATTTGGGGAAACACCTCAGTCTATCACCTGATGGGTTCTCTTGACTTTTTGGTGCTTGCGCTCTTTGCGTCGGCAACCTTGCAGTTTGAAAAGGTAAAGCCCGTCATTTTGGCATTTTCTATCGGTGTTGCGGTGGTCGGTGTCGGTATGCTGGCGGCAACCCTGCAATTTTATTCTTTTGCTGAGCTGATGAGTGACTCCAGCCGATTGGGATACACGGGAATGTTGAACGAGGAGTTGGGAGAAGAGGCGATGGTCATTACCATCGACCCCAACTTTTACGGTATGAACGTAGTGGCACTGGCTTCCTGCGGATACCTTTTCCTGACCTCCAGAGGAGAGAGAAGAGGAAAAATCATGATGGGAATCGCCCTTGTAGTTTCGCTTGCCATTTGCTTGATCGGTCTATCCCGAACCTTCCTGTTGGCATTGGTGATCTGGGCGGTACTGGCTCTCTTTACCGAAAATAACATCAAACGGGCTGTAGGAGTTACGGTTGTGGCAGGAGCTTTGATCATTGCCTTTATGCTTTTGTTCCCCGAGGTTGTGGATGGCTTTGTCCGTCGATTCAGCGAGTCGGATATTTTGGGCGCAAACGGACGTTTTGACCTGATTTTCGAGCACGCTACTGTTTGGAGTGAAAATTTGATTACCACCTTCTTTGGCGGCGGTATTTATAACAATAATACCCACTGTGCTCCTCTCCAGTATTTGTACGGCGTGGGATTGATCGGTATGATATTTCTCGTTTGGTGGTTTGGCAAGATTCTTTTGCTGGCAAACCGTTCGGCAAAAGGGAAGGGGATGTATCGCATCGTTCCCTTTCTCGTAACCTTCCTGTTGTTTTCTACCATTCCCGCTACCGGCGCCTTGAACTTCACCTTCCCGATCTTTGTTGCGATGATGGCGCTATCTATGACGAAGGAGAGAAAAAATTATGAGCTCGAGAATTAAACGTATGGCAGGGAGAATGCTCTATTTGGTTGCGCAGCTTTTGCCGCCCACACAGGGAGCGATTTCGCTGGGTCAGAGGTCTTTGAGACGGGCAGCGGCAAAAATGATTCTTGCCCGATGCGGTAAAAACGTAACCATCGAAAAGAGCGCCCGCTTCGACTCCATCGTGGAGTTGGGTAATAACTCCGGAATCGGAGAGAGGTGTATCATTACCAACAAGGTTATAATCGGAGACAACGTGATGATGGCGAGAGAAGTATTGATCAATCCCGGGAATCACGTGACAACCGATACGGAAATTCCCATGTGTCAACAGGGCTTCGAGCCGAAAAAGCCCGTCATCATTGAAGATGATGTATGGCTGGGAAGCCGTTGCATGATTATGCCCGGTATTACGATTCACAAGGGAAGTGTAGTCGCCGCGGGAGCGGTTGTGACCCGGGATGTTCCCGAGTATGCGATCGTGGGCGGTGTGCCCGCCAGGGTGATCCGTTACAGAAAGCAACCCGAGAATAACTGAAAAGAAAGGTATTTTTATGAAGATCGGAATTTTAACCTTTCCCCATGCACCCAGCTTGGGGGCAATGCTTCAGATGAGAGCGCTATATCATGCTTTGGAGTCCATGGGACACGATGTGGAAATTGTGAACTACGAGTCTCCGAATGTCATCCATAAAAAGAAAAGGAAAAAAAACGCGAAGGGAATGGTGATTACCGTTCTCTCCAAATGCTTCATCAAAAGCTCCGCTCCTTCTTTTCGGGAATTTGAAGCTCCGTTGAAGATGTTTCCCGAGATGCCTTCCTTCGATCAGGAAGCTCTGGATGCCATTGCTGATCGCTTTGACCGCATCATTGTGGGAAGCGACCAAGTGTGGAATCCCGTGGTAACGGGCTATGATAAAAATTTTTATTTGGAGTTCTGCTCCGATCCCGCAAAGAAAGCATCCTATGCCGCAAGCTTTGGCTATGCGCAGATCGAGGAGCACGACCAAAAGAGAGTGGGAGAGCTTCTGAACGAGTTTTCCTATTTGAGCGTTCGAGAAAAGGACGGTGCCGAGAT